>CAZMML010000585.1:0-3440 GCA_964567335.1 uncultured Nannocystis sp.
TCTGCCGGGCTGCGCCGGGACGATGTCGAGACCCGGCGCGAGCGCAGCCGAGTCGTCGGCCTCGCGGCGAACCTCCATCGCGCTCAGGATCTGGCGCATGTGGATCAGCTTGTCCGCCGGGCCGAGCCCCTCCACGGGCACGACCACGAGTCGCTCAAGCAGCTTGTCAAAGTCGCGTGAGGAGAGCATGACGCGATCGTATCGCTCACCCCGAGAGTCTCGATCCGCAATGCGTGCGTTCGCAGCGAGGCTGCCGCAGCCGAGGTGGGGGGGACGTAGAAGGCGCTGCGGCCGCGAATCGGGGGGTCGAGGCCGCAGCCGACGCGCGTGACGTGAACTTCGAAGCGCTGCAGCGAGAAGACGGAGGCGTCAGGCCAAGAGCGCGAGGAAGGCGGCGAAGACCGGGTCGCCGGGCGCACGCCGGTGGCTGTGCGGCGCCCCGGGGTCGAGCCACTCGGGGTGCCACTGGACCCCGTAGAGTCTGCGGGAGGGGTCGGCGGCGGCCTCGACGACGCCATCGGGCGCCCAGGCGCACGCGCGTAGGCCGGGGGCGAGGTCACGGATCGCCTGGTGGTGCACGGAGTTGACGAGGATCTCGCGCGCCGGGTAGAGCGACGCGAGCCACGAGTCGCGGCAGAGCCGCACGGTGTGCTCGTTGTCGTCGTAGCGCGCGGCGTCGCGGTGGACCAGGGCGCCGGGCACCTGGTGGGTGATGTCCTGGTAGAGGGTCCCGCCGAGCGCGGCGTTGAGGAGCTGGACGCCCCGGCACACGCCGAGCACGGGCTTGCCCTGCGCCAGCGCGGCGTCCAGCAGCGCGCGCTCGTAGGCGTCGCGCGCGGGGTCGCCGGCCCACTCCGGGCGCAGGGGATCCTCGTCGTAGAGCGGCGGGGCGACGTCGTTGCCGCCGCTGAGGATGAGCGCGTCGACGCGGGCGACCAACGCCGCGAGCTGAGAGGTGTCCGGGAGGACAGGCAGCAGGACCGGGTGACCGCCGGCGCGCGCGAACGCGGCCGAGAGGCGCTGCTCGCCGTAGTCGAGCGACTTGCCGAGGAAGAGCGTGCGGCCTGGCTCGGGGTAGGAGGTGCCGCAGGAGAGGCCGATCAGCGGGGGCATGGGTTCGGTCGACGGTAGCACGACCGGCGCGGCCTGGCTCGCGCGCTCAGTCGCGGACCTGGAGGTCGGCCCACACGACGCTCTCGCGGTACATGTTCTCGAGGACATCGCCGGAGCCGGGGGCGAGCTTGTCGCCGATCGCGCTCAGGGCGGCGCGCCGCTCATCAAGGCCCAGCGCCGGGTCTGCCTCTCCGGGGTCGGACGCGACCCAGGGGGCGAGCGCGAGGAAGCGGCCCTGCGGGGCGTCGCCGACGTAGGCCCGCGGGGCGAGATCGGGCGGGGGCTCACGGGCGGTGATCGAGCTCTGCCCGTCGAAGGCGATGTCGAAGAGGTTGCCGACGATCATGGGGCAGACGTTGAACTGGAGGCTCGGGTAGTCGGCGTGCTCGACCATGCGGATCGTCGAGTCGCGCCACTCCTCCGGCTGCCAGATCAGCCCATCGGCCGGACCGAGGTGGTCGGAGCGCTCCTGCATGGTCGCCCAGCGCCCGGGGTTGGCGTCGTTCTGCAGGACGATCTGGGCCCCGAGCGCCTCGAGGCGGGCGACGTAGCTCGGGATGAAGGCGTCGAGGCTGATCGCCACGGCGACGCGACCGAAGGGCAGGTCGAAGGCCTGGACCTGCTCGAGCGACGCGCCGGCGAGGTCGAGCATGTCCGGGCCCTCGAGGTCGACGAGGTTGACCTTGCGCGAGGCGCCGATCTCCTGGCCGTCTGGACCCCAGAGGTAGCAGACGTTGAAGACCTCGGTCCCCTCGGGCAGGTAGACGAAGGGGGCGTCCGGGAGCTCGGGGTCGCCGAAGAAGGCGATGTCGGTCGGGTCGTCGGAGGTGACCACCGGCGGGAGCAGCGAGCAGGCGGAGAGGTAGACGCCGTACTCCTCGGCGAGCGGGGGGAAGGTGCCGAAGAAGGCGCGCGCCATGGTGTCGGTGAGCGCGAGGGTGATCGCGCGATTGAAGCTGATGTCGGGGTGCGCGGCGGTGTAGTGCTCGACGATCGGCTGGTAGGCGGTGGCGACCGCGAGGAAGGCCCCGAGCGCGCTCTCCTGGACGCGCGCCTCGGCCCCGCGCGCGCCCAGGAAGGCCGCGGGGAGGCCGACGTCCTCGCCGAACACGACCAGGTTGTCGTGCTCGCTCGCGAGGTCGGGCGCGACGAGCTCCATCAGGCGCCGGAACTCGGCCGCGAAGGCGACGTAGTCGGCGGCGTAGTCGAGGCCGTGGTGGTTACCGACGGCGAAGGCCCGCACCGGCGGCCGCGCGGCGCCCTCGGTGGGGTCGCCGGTCGATCCGGTGCCGGTGGCGCCGCTGCTGCCGTCGGTGCCGTCCGCGGTGCTCGCGTCGCCGGTCGGACAGGCGGACAGAAGAAAGAGGAGCGCGAAAGGAGGACGGCGAACCACGCGCCGACGCTACCAGGTCGCGCGCGGCGGGTCGATCCGCGCCCCGGGCCGCACGGTCGTGGGCTCAGGCGCTGGCGCCTGTGCCCCAGCGCCGAGGACCGAGCAAGAGCAGCGCGAGCGCCCAGAGCCCCGTGGCTGGACCGCTCGCCGGATCGATCGCGCAGCCCTTGCTCGCCGGACTCGGCGCGCTCGCCGGGCTCGCGGGCGGATCGCTCGCGGGCGTACAGCGCTGACACTCATAGCTCACCGTGTCGGGCGGCGTCCCCTGGGAGTAGTCGAGGCGCGAGCACGTGTCGGCGACGCAGCGGCCCTTCGCCACCGACGCGGTCGAGCACGCGTCACCCGCCTTCTTTCCGTTGCACACCATGTTCTCCTCGGGCGGCGGCAGGTCGGCGGCGGCCTCCCGCGACCCAGCGAGGACGGTGGCGAGGAGGGTCAACGCGAGGACGCGGGAGATCGAGGGGCGCGACACCCCCTCAATCTCGACGATCGGACCCCGCTCGACAAGCCCTCGGCACACTCGCGCGCGCCGGGCGCCGACGCCCGGGCGCGACGCTGCACCCGGGCGCGGGACGGCGCCGCGGCGGTTGAGTCCGCCACCCAGGCCTACGCTGCTCGCGTGATGCGCCTCCAGCCTCCCTCGTTCCTCGCCCTCGCTACCCTCGCGGCCTGCGGCCCCGGGAAGAACGACACCGCCGATCCCACCGAGTCCACGAGCTCGGCCAGCACGACCAGCGAGCCCACCAGCGCCGGACCGACCTCGACCGAAGGTCCGACCACGGGGCTCACGACCGACGCGGACTCCAGCGGCGCCAGCACCGGCGCACAGACGCCCTGCGGCGACACCCTCCCGCCCGAGGGGGCCCCCTGCGCGCCCGACGGGGCCGACTGCGCCCCGGACGCCGACCCCTGCAACCCCTACACGGGCGCGATG
>CAZMML010000586.1:0-3437 GCA_964567335.1 uncultured Nannocystis sp.
GGCTCTTCGGGCCCGCGTGCGTGCGGATCGATATGTAGCGGCGGCGGCACTAGTTGGTCTTGAAGGACCGCTGGACGTGGCGAACGTGCGCGCGAGCGATGCACGTCTCGGCGGCCCGGGGCGGGCCTGGCGCGTCCGCGACGGGGTAGGATCGATCGATGGACACCAAGACGAAGGACAAGCCCAAGGACGCCCTGAAAGAGGTCAAGCCGCCGAAGGAAGGCCCCTCGGACGCGGTCAAGCAGGCCTTCCTCGAGGACCAAAAAGAGAAGCCGAAGAAGTGAGGGCCGCGGCCGACGAGGCGTCCCTCCGCGAGGTCGTCGCGTGGGTCGAGGCCGCAGGAGGCAGCGTCGGCCCGCTGAAGGCGGGTTCGGGCCGGGTCGGGCGTGGCATCTTCGCCGCGCGGGCGATCGCCGCGGGCGAGCGCCTGCTGCGGATCCCCCCGGCGCGGCTCGTCACGACGACGGTCGCGGCCGCGACGCGGGCGGGGCAGGCCGTCGCCGAGCGCTGGGATCGGCCGGCGAGCGAGCAGGTGCTGCTGGCGGTCTTCCTCGCCCGGGCGCTGCGCCGGGGCGACCGCGCGTGGTCCCCCTACCTCGCCACGCTGCCGCGGGCGATCCCGGGGCACCCGCTCTTCTTCTCGCGCCGCGAGCTGACGGAGCTCCGCGGCACGAGCTGCGGCGAGCTGGTCGCGGCGCGGCGAGAGCGGCTGGAGGAGGAGCGAGCGCAGCTCCGCCGGATCGCGCCGGGCCTCCACGATCTGCAGCGCGGCGAGTGGACGCTGGCCCGCTCGCTCGTCGCCAGCCGCGCGTTCACGGGGGAGCGGGACGTGCCCGCGTTGGTGCCGCTCGCCGACCTCCTCAACCACGCCCCGGACGCCGAGACGCGCTGGGACCTCGGGGCCGATGGCTTCGTGCTCGAGGCAGTCGCCCCGATCGCGGCGGGGGCCGAGGTCCGCGACAGCTACGGTCAGAAGTCGAACACGCGCTTCCTCCTCCACTACGGCTTCGTCCTCGCGGAGGGGGCGCCCGCGGAGTGCCTCGTCGATCTCGACGAGCTCGGGACGCTGGCCCTCCGGCTCGATCCGGCGGAGCCCGAGATGCGGGCGATGTGGGGCAGGGTGGCGGCGTCGCGCGGCGGGCCCGCGGCGCTCGCGGGCGTCTGTCGGGCGCGGCTCGCCGCGCTCCCACCGCCGGACGAGCCGGTCCCTGGGAGCGAGGCGGGGCGCTGCGCCCGGGTGGTTCGGGAGGACGAGCGTCGAGTGCTGGGTTTCTGGGCCGAGCGGGCGGGGCGTGCAGGGTCGGGGTGACGCCGGCTCGCGTCGGCGCTATGAGTCGCGTCCATGAACGCCCACTTGCGCCGCGCCGGCCCCGACGACGCCGACGAGATCCACCGCTTGATCGTCGCGCTGGCGACCTACGAGCGCGAGCCCGACGCCGTCGTCACCACGGCCGCGGGGCTGCGGGCGCAGCTCGCGGCGCTGCGCCCGCCCTTCGAGTGCCTCGTCGTCGACGAGGGGGAGGGGCGGCTCGTCGGCTTCGCCCTGTACTTCCACAACTACTCGACCTGGCGCGGGCGCCCGGGCCTCTACCTCGAGGACCTCTTCGTCGAGCCGGCCTGTCGCGGGCGCGGGTACGGGCGGCGGCTCCTGACGCGTCTCGCGGAGATCGCGGTCGAACGCGGCTGCGCCCGCATGGAGTGGGCGGTGCTCGACTGGAACACCCCGGCGATCGGCTTCTACGAGCGCCTCGGGGCCCGGCCGCTCGCGGACTGGACGATCTTCCGCCTCACCGGCGACCCGCTCGCCGCGCTCGCGCGCGGCGCCCTCAACGAGCTCCCTCGAGCGGACGCAGCTCCGCCGGCAGGCGCCCGTGATACGCGCGCGCCGGACTGCGACGGCTGAAGACGAGCGACTCCCCGCTCGCTCGCACGTGGCGGTAGCCGAAGAGGTGGAAGACCTCGGTCACGTAGACGCGGGCGACGTGGGGGTCGGCGATGAAGTGGTCCGGGCGCTCCGGGTCGCGGGACACGCCCGGAAGCAGCGGCACCACGCGGTCGAGGCCGAGCCCGCGGAGCGCGGCCGAGACGGCGAGCGCCGCGGGCGACACCGGCGCGGCGACGAAGAAGCCGTCGTCGCCGAGGCCCTGGTAGCGCGGGAGCATCATCAGCCCGCCCTCGGTCGCGTGGATAGGCCCGCGGGCGTCGTGGGCGACGAGCTGTCCCTTGCGGAGCGGCTGGAAGTTCTCCCAGCCGGGCTCCATGGTGAAGGGCTCGTGCTCGGGGCGGACCACGTGGCGGCGGCGGATCTCGCACACCGCGGGGAGGCCGGCGCCGAGCGCCGCGAGGCGGGCGTGGTGCTCGTCGGCGTCCTGGACCTCGTCGCGCGCGAGCGAGCCGGCGGCGATCAGCATCAGCACGAGCGCCGACTCGAGCGCGTCGGCGGTCCGCGGGTCGACGTGCTGGCCGCCCTCGACGGCGACGCCGACGTGGCCGAGGTCGCAGAGGTAGCCGAGCATCGAGCCCTCGATCACCTCCTCGAGCCCGAGCACGACCGGGATCGGCGAGGCGAGGGCGATCCGGCGGTTGCGCAGGACGTCCGCCATGCACGAGAAAGGCCGCGCCGGGCCCGAGGTGCTGTGGAGGTCGATGAAGACGATCGGGGCGCTCGCGGTCCGCAGCAGCGGGACGAAGACCTGCAGCAGCTCGAGGGTCTCGCGGTCCTCGGCGGCCCCGTCGGCGCCCGCGTTGACGATCCGGCCGATGTCCCGCGGGGTCCAGCGGCGGTTGAGGTCGCGGTCGATGTAGCGGCGGCCGAGCGCGCCGGCGCGGAGGTTGCCGGCGACGCCGTGGAGCTCGCCGCGGAGGCGGACGCCGCCGCCCCGCACGCGCGCGAGCACGCGCTCGATCGCCCGCAGGCCCGCGGGCTCGTTGCCGTGGATCGCGCCGGTGACGACCACGGTCGGGCCGGGGAGCGCGCCGCCGCCGCGGCCGACGATCCGCTGGCTACTGCTGGGACTCACGCAGGTAGCTCTCGAGCAGCTTGCCGGAGACGTCGATCAGGTCGCGCTCGGTGATCACGCCGACGAGCTTCTCGCCCTCGACGACCGGGAGGCACGAGATCCCGCGCTCGCGCATCAGCTTCATGACCTCGAGGGTCGGCATCTCGGGGCCGATCGTCAGCGGGTTCTTGACCATGAGCTGGGCCACGGTCATGCCCTCCTGGGCGCTGCGGGAGCCGCGGGCGACGATCCGGATCAGCGCCCGGTGCGAGAGGAGGCCGACCAGGCGGCCCTGCTCGTCCTCGACGAGGATGTGGCGGATCTTCTTCCAGTCCATGATGTTCGCCGCGAGGTCGACGATGTCGGTCGGCTGCACGGTGAAGAGGTCGGTCGACATGAACTGGCCGGCGGTCTGGTAGCTGTCGCGCCAGGTCTTCG
>CAZMML010000587.1:0-1849 GCA_964567335.1 uncultured Nannocystis sp.
CGCACAGATCCACCTCGCCACGATGGAGCGGCTCGCTGCCCGTCTGCGCCGACCTTGCGGGGCCCCGGAGCGCCTCGCGCAGGTCCGGGACCTGGTCGCCCAGAGCCAGATCCGAGCGATCCCTGACGACTCGACCGACCGGGAGGATCGGCTGCTCTCGCTCGCCGCGCGGCGAGCCACCGAACCGACCGACTCCACCCTGACGCGAGACTACGCGCAAGCGCTGGTCGACCTCGGCTTCGCACGCGAGGCCACCGCGCTGCTCGAGGCCTTCATCGTCGAGTTCCCCGACGACGACAGCGCGGTCTACCATCTCGCGGCCGCATACGAACAGTCAGGCGATCAGGCCCGCCACGAGGCGCTCATCGAGCGTCTCCTGCGAGACAATGTCGAACCGCGACGAAAGGCGCGGGCCGCTGGACCGCCGCGAGCCGGCTGACGCGCCTGGGCGCGCGGCCCGCCGCGAACGCGCACCTCGGGGCGCTCGGCGCGGCCCGTCCGGGGGCGATCAACGCCCGCCTGCTCCACGCCGCGAACGCACGAAAGCTCGGCGAGTGGACGCTCGCCCTCCGCCTCTTGGACGACGTCGTCGCGCTCGGTTCGCCCCCAGGCTCCGTCGATTGGGATCGCATGGTCGCGGCGACGCTGCTGGGAGCATGGGGGACCGTCCGGGACTCCGCGACGCGGCTCGGCATCCGCCTCGAGGCGAGCGAGGGCCCCGTCGACGAGCGGTGGGAGCTCTGCGTCGTCCGCGTCGAACATCCGAGCGGCAAGCGCCAGGACCTCTACGCCGTGCGGACCGGCCCCGTCACCGCGCGGATCATCCAGATCTCCCGCGTCGACGAGCCGCAGCGCTTCGGTGACGTGGTGGTCTTCGACGCACGTCCTCTCAACACGCCGCCCAAGGACGAGGAGCGCCCCATCTTCGTCTACGAGGAGGTGGCGCCCCTTCGACCCGCCGGCTCGCGCGCGTTCTGGATCGACGGAGTCCACCCTGGCGAGGACGCGATCGCCGACCTGCGCGAGAGGCTCGGCGAGCTCGGCGGCTCCCTTCAGGTGCAGAGCGGCGACAAGTACCAGGTCACCGACCCGAGCGACGGCACGACCCGACTGGGTGTGTACCTCTTCGCCGCCTTCCCCGCCGACGCGGACCTCGCGCGCGCGTCGGTGACGCTCGCAGCGGCGACCGCTGGACTCCCGTACCCTTTGGTGTGGCCGCTCCTCGCGCGCGCCGCTGGCGACCAAGCCCTCGCGGACGCGCACCAAGCCCTCGCTGAGGCCTGGCAACTCGTGTAGCGAGTCCCCGTCCGTCACGCAGCGTCCCACGATCGCGCCATCGCGCGGGGGGCTCTCCTATAGTGGCTTCATGGCCTCTATTTCGCGTCCCCACGCCCTTCATGTCTCCTCCGCTCTCATTGTCTGGCTCGCAGCGTGCGGCGACGACATGCGTGTGGACTCTGACACCCAGACCGGCACCGCGGGCACCACAACCGAGAGCACGCAAGGGTCGAGCTCTGCGCCGACGACCTCCGGCACGATCGGCGGGACAGACTCCACCGGGAGTGGTTCCAACTCGGCGACCGACAGCGCCACCGGCACCTCGGGCGTGACAAGCACCACGACCCTCACGAGCACCGACGGGAGCTCGGGGACCACCTCTGGGGTGTGTCCGGACGACAAGATGTGCGTCGGGAATTGCTGCGCCGCGAACGAGCTGTGCGACAACGGAGAGTGCGTCCCGGACTGCGGCGGCCCGCCCCCGTGCGGTGAGGCGAAGCAGTGCTGCGGGGACACGCAGCTCTGCTACCTCGGTGAGTGCGTCGACCCCGGGCCCGCGTGCAACGACGTC
>CAZMML010000587.1:1859-3431 GCA_964567335.1 uncultured Nannocystis sp.
CTGCGCGACGAAGCCCGATCAGCAGAGCTGCCCCGACGGCTTCATCTGCGACCCCGGTCTCAAGCTCTGCCTGCCCAGCCAGGCCGATCCGACCTGCCAGTACATCCCGCCCGCGAGCGTCTTCAAGCCCGTTCCCCTCTTCACATGGGGCAAGCGGAAGCAGCTCCCCTGCACGATGGACACGAACTGCCAGGCCGCCGAGGTGTGCATGAACAAGATCTGCACCCCGACATGGAACCACTTGGTCCCCGGCCCGAACGACATGCCTATGCACTACCAGAATTCGGCGATCCCGCTCGTCGTCGACCTCAACGACGACTGCGTCCCCGAGATCATCTTCAACACCTACGTCGACGGCAACCCCGGCGCGAACGGCGTCCTCAGGGCGATCCGCGGCGACGACGGTAGCACGGTGTGGACGATCAGCGACGCGGCCTACCGCACCGACAGCACCTCAAACGTCGCGGCGGGCGACATCGACGAGGACGGGCGGGCGGAGATCGTCGCCTGCGGTGAGGGCAAGTACCTGATCGCTATCGACAGCGACGGCACGCCGCTCTGGAAGTCGGACCTCTTCACCGGACCCCGCGTGAGCGGTTCCGTGGCGATCGCCAACATGGACGGCGAAGGGCCGCCGGAGATCATGTTCGGCCGGGCCATCTACAGCAACACCGGCAAGCTGCTCTACGAACACGCCAGCGGCGGCGCGGGTCTGAACGGCCAGGGCCCGATCTCATGCGTCGCCGACCTCGACGGCGACAAGCGGCCCGAGCTGATCGGCGGCCGCACCGCCTACAAGACGACCGGCACGGTCGCCGGAAACAACTTCGCGGGCCAGGTCTACTGGAACTCGAACGTCGTCACCGACGGCTTCTGTGGGGTCGCCGACTTCGGGAAGGACGGCAAGCCCGAGGTGGTCCTCGTCAGTCAGGGCAAAGTCTACGTCCTCAACGGCCAGACCGGCGTGTCGATCACCTCCGCCAACATCCCCGCGGCGGGCACCGGCGGCCCGCCTAACATCGCCGACTTCAACGGAGACGGCGTACGCGACATCGGCGTCGCCGGCTCGGCTCGCTACTCCGTGTTCCTCTTCAACGGCATGGCGATGTCGACGCTGTGGACTGCGGTCACGGAGGACGACTCCTCTCAGGTCACCGGCTCCTCGGTCTTCGACTTCGACGGCGATGGTCGGGCGGAGGTCGTCTACAACGACGAGTCCTACATCCGGATCTACCCCGGGGTCGAGCCCGACTGCCAGATGAACCCGCCCGGCCCTGGCTGCGACAAGAACATGACGGACGCGGAGGTGCTCTTCCGCGATCGCAATTCCTCGCGTACTCGCACGGAGTACCCGGTGATCGCCGACGTCGACGGGAACTTCAAGGCCGACATCGTCTTCGCCACCAACAACGACACGCAGGCGTCGCTCGTCACAGACGCCGGGCTGGAGGTCTTCAAGGACTCGCTCGACAATTGGGTCTCGACGCGACCGGTGTGGAACCAGCACTCGTACCACATCACGAACGTCGGGAACGTCGGCGAGATCCCGCTGGTCGAGGACGACAACTGGAC
>CAZMML010000588.1:0-3425 GCA_964567335.1 uncultured Nannocystis sp.
CGGACCGCGCGACCGATGTCCTCATGGTCGCCGGCCGGGATCTGCGTGAAGACCTCGCCCGTCGCGGGATCCTCGACGGGGATCGAGGCGCC
The DNA here is from genome assembly GCA_964567335.1 of uncultured Nannocystis sp. GTDB lineage: Bacteria > Myxococcota_A > Polyangia > Nannocystales > Nannocystaceae > Nannocystis. The sequence continues at coordinate 93 of CAZMML010000588.1, forward strand.
CCCGGCGGCGGGGACGACCTGCCCGTCGATGACGTGGCCCTTGGGGCGGAGGAAGCGCGCGGCGCCGTCGGGGATCGCGGGGGAGCTCATCGCGCGCGAGTGTACCCGAGGGCCACGGCAGCGCGTCAGCGCCAGCGGGACCCATGGCGCAGGGCTTCTTGGCACGCCGCGCGCAGGGCCGCGGCGACCTGACGATCTACAAGCACGCGGGCTCGAACGTCGTCGAAGGGGCGCGGCGACGGCGGCCTCACGACGCGGGAGGCTGCGAAGGAAGGTTCGCGGGGCGTCTGCGCTGGGGCGAGGTCGGGCGCGTCGGCGAGGTCTGGCCCGAGGCGCGCGAGGGCGACGAGCGGCCGCCGTGGCGAGCGGGTGCTCGCGCTGGAGGATGGGGTGAGGGCTGGGCCGCCTCGAGGCGTGCGTTTCCGCCGCAGCCGGACGCGGCGGGCCGCTGCGCCGAGGCGCCGCGATCGGGTGGATCCTGGGCCATGTCCTCCGCGAGCGGGCTCTTGTTGCACGATGCGTGGCTCCGTGTGCCCTTCTCGGACGGCGCCCACGCCGACTTTCACCACCGCTGGCTGCGCCACAACTGCCCCTGCGACCGCCACCCGACGACCGGGGAGCGCACGCTCTGCTCCTCGGAGCTGCCGGACGAGCTCAGGCCGGAGCGGGCCGCGCTGGCGGCGGGGTCGCTGGTGATCACCTGGCCAGACGGACATGTCTCGACCTTCGCGCTCGACTGGCTGCGGGCGCACGCCTACGCGCCCGGGCGCGCGGCCCCGGCGGCGCCCGTGTGCGAGGCGGCGGCGCTCGAGCTGGACGCCCGCGGGCGCGACCTCGCCGGCCTCGCCGGGGACGCGCTCGCGCGCGTGCGGGCGCGGGGCGCGGCGGTCGTGCGGGCCGATCCGGGGGGTGTCCCGGGGGACAGCACGGAGCCGCTGATCGCCGCGATCGAGGCGCGGGGCCTGCGGCTGATCCCGACCCACTTCGGGCGCATCGAGGACCTCCGGCTCGACAACACGACCAACCAGAACACCGACCAGCTTGGCTACACCGACGCGCCGGTCCACCTGCACACCGACCAGCCCTTCCTCGACGACCCGCCGCGCTACCAGCTCTTGCAGTGCCTGCGGCCGGCGGAGGAGGGGGGCGAGAGCGTGATCGCCGACGCCCGCGCGGCGTTCCGGGTCCTCGCCGCCGAGGACGCGCGGGCGGCCGAGCTGCTCGCGTCGGTGCCGGTGACCTTCCATCGCAAGCAGGCCCGCTTCGAGCGGCGCGTGGTGTCGCCGCTGGTGGTGCGCACCGGCGACGACGACTTCATGGTCCGCTGCTCTTACTTCACGCTGGCCCCCCACGCGATGCCCTTCGCGGCGATGAGCGAGTTCTACCGCGCGCACGACCGCTGGATCCGTTACCTCCGCGACCCGCGGCACCACGTGCGGGTGCAGCTCCGGGCCGGTGACTGGCTGATCTACGACAACCACCGCACCCTGCACGCCCGCACGGGCTTCCGCGGGGCCCGCTGGCTGCGCGGGGTCTACTTCGACCCGGGCTGAGCCCGGCGCGGCCCCGGCGCCCGCCGTGGTATGAGTCGGCGGCATGCTCACGGGCCTCGCCGACCGCCTCCGCTCGCTGCGCCCGACCCCGCAGGTCCACCTGCTGCTCGGGTTGGCGGCGCCGATGGCGCTGCTGATCTTCAACATGTGGCGCTTCTCGCCCTTCACGGTCGACGACTCGTACATCTCGTTCCGCTACGCGCGGAACTTCGCCGAGGGCCACGGGCTGGTCTACAACCCCGGCGAGTACATCGAGGGCTACACCAACTTCCTCTTCACCCTGCTGCTCGGCCTGACGATGAAGCTCGGCGCCGACCCGGTGCTGATGTCGAAGCTGATCGGCGGCGCGTGCGCGTGCGTGCTCCTCGTCGTCGTCCACCGCTTCGGCGCCCGCCTGGCGCCCTACTCGCTGGCGCCCTGCGTGGCGACCTGGCTGCTGGCGAGCTCGCCGCTCTGCGCCGGCTACAGCGTGTTCGGCCTCGAGACCGGGCTCGTCACCCTGCTCGTCGCCGCCGGCACGTACCTGGTGTACGAGGAGGAGGCGCGGGCCGACGCGCGCGCGCTGCCGCTCTCGGGCCTGGTGTTCGCGGCGGCGGGCCTGACCCGCCCGGAGGCGCCGCTCTTCCTCGGCCTGACCATGCTCACCCTCGGCCGGGGCTTCTTCTCGCGCCGCAACATCGTCCGCGGGCTGCTCTTCGCGCTGCCGGTCGGCGCCCACCTGTTGTGGCGCCACGCCTACTACGGCGACTGGGTGCCGGCGACGCTGCACGCGAAGACCGGCGACCTGGCGCAGCAGCTCGCGGGCGGGCGGCACTACCTCTGGGGCTACCTGAAGTTCCTCGGGCCGATCGGGCTCTTCGCGCCGGTCGGCCTGGTCCTGGCGCTGCGTCAGCGCCGGCGCGAGGCGCTGGCCTGCGCGCTGATCTGCGTGTGCTTCGCCGGCTACGTGGTCCTGGTCGGCGGCGACTGGATGCCGCACCACCGCTTCTTCGCGCCGATCGAGCCCTTCCTCTTCCTGCTGATCGGGGTCGGCGCGCGGGCGGTGATCGACGCGCGCCGCCCGGTGCTGCTGGTCCTCGCGCTCGCGCTCGGGGTGGGGCTCGGGATCTTCCGCAGCACGGGCCTCAATCAGGCGCACCAGCGCTTCGTGATCAAGGAGCGCGGGGCGATGCAGCGCACGGTGGTGCCGGCGACCGAGTGGCTGCTCCAGCAGCCGCCCGGCAAGATCGCGATCGGCGACATCGGCTACGTCGGCTACTACACCAACCTGCCGCTGCTCGACATCCTCGGCCTGGTCGACCCGGTGATCGCCAAGCTGCCCGGCGGCTACGCCCGCAAGTTCGGGCCGGGCTTCCTCGACCGCCTCTTCAGCGTGATGCCGGCCTACATCCTGATCATCGCGTCCGGCAATTGCGACGTGCCGAAGATGCTCGGCACGATCAAGATCTTCGGCGACAAGCGCTTCTGGCGCAACTACTTCACGGCCCACCGGATCAACCTCGGCGGCGCGAGCTGGTGCATCTACGAGCACAAGAAGCACCGCGCGGGCGCGGGCGCGGCGACGACGCCTGCGCCCGCGGCGACGCTCCCGCCGCTGCCCGAGCCAGCCGGGCGCGTCGTGCCGCGGCCGGCCGGCCCCGCGACGCCCTGAGGCTCAGCGCGCCTCGGCCAGCCAGGCGGCGAGCTGGTCGATGGTGCCGTCGAAGCCCTTGGTGACGTTCGGGCGCATCGCCGCGAAGGTCGCCCGATCCTCGGGGGAGGCGCGGATCGGCCGGGCGCG
>CAZMML010000589.1:0-3420 GCA_964567335.1 uncultured Nannocystis sp.
CTCCCGGGCGACGCCCTCCTGCTCCCGGCGATGGTCCGCTTCCGCGAAGGCACCGCGCGCCCCGCCCTCCTCCTCTGGCCCGGCACCCCGAACGCCAGCCGCGAGCCCCCGCCGCTGCAGTGGCTCGTCTGGGGCGACGCCCCGCGCGAGTGGATCGCGCTCGAGACCCCCGCGATCCGCGAGCAGGGTTGGTCGCGCTCCGACATCTTCCCGATGCAGATCGCCGTGGTCGCCGCGCCGACCGTCGCGGGCAACCGCGAGGCGCTCCCCGAGAAGTGGGTCGACCCCGAGGCCTTCGCCGCCCTCGCGCGCGAGTGCAAGAAGCTCCTCAAGGTCATCTGGGACTGACCCAACGCGAGCCCACGGCGCGGCTCCTCCTCGCCACGCGCCGCGCGGAGGCCCCGTGAGGGAGCTTCACAAGAGAAGTCGCGAGCTGCGGCGCCCCGCAACCCGCGACTTCTCGAGATTCGACCCCGCGACGCGGCGGGGCTCTTCAGCGACCGCCCGCTCGCACGAGGCGCGCTAGGCGCTCGTGCCGCTGGTGCTCGACCCGCCGGTGCCGCTGCTGGTCCCGCCGCCGGCCGGGCACCCCGGATCGCCCTCGTCGCAGCAGAGGCACTGGATCTCGCCGTCCTGCTCGCCGCAGTAGCCGTAGTCGTAGAGCACACCCATCCCGTCGCCGACCATCGTGCACTCCGCGAAGCAGTCGGTGACGGTCGCCTTCCCGTAGACGCACGACTCGAGGTTGGCCTCGCCCTGGCAGGACGACGCCGAGCCCGTCTGGCAGGCCGTGCCGGGCCCGTAGCCGCACACGAACTCGACGCTCGAGCCGGTGTCGACGCAGCCGTAGCCGAAGTCGTAGCCCTCGAAGGTGCAGTTCTCGTTCGGGCCGCCCGGCACCTCCACGTACACCCCGCCCATGCACTGGTAGAACTGGCTCCCCTCGGGGCCGCACGACTCCGGGTGCGTGCAGAAGAAGGGCTCCGTCTCCGGGTCGCAGCTCTGCGGCGGCGTCCCCGGGTTCGGGCACTCCATCGGGCCTCCGCTCGTGCCCTGGCTCGTCGTCGGCAGGTCCTCGGTCGTGCCGGTGCCCATCGTCCCGCCCATCGTCCCGGTGCCCTGGCTGGTCTGGCCGGGGTCGTCGCAGCAGCTCAGGTCGTCGAGGTCGTCGGGGTTGCACCACGCGAAGCCGTCGTTGCAGAAGCACTGGTCGCCGTCGAGGAAGCTGTTCGGATCGGGGCAGGTCCCGTCGCCCTTGCCCTCCTTGACGCAACAGTCGGTGTCGTCCGGGTCGTTCGGGTTGCAGCGCTCGTACCCGTCGTCGCAGATGCAGTTCGCGTCGTTGTGGGCGAGGAGGCTGCCGCACTCGTGGACGCCGGCGTCGTCGCCGCCGGGGCCGACCGTGATCACGCAGCCGAGCGCGACCGAGGTGAGGAAGCTGAGGGCCAGAGCGAAGCGGGTGCTGAGGATCCTTTGCATGGTGAAATCCTGGGGTATGGGTTCTCGGACGACGGGCGAAGGGGTTTGATTCTCCCGAAAAGAGTACGCGGGCCGCGCACGTGGCGCAGGCCCGCGTACGCGCGCGACCGGCGGCTCAACCGGCGGCGGGGTCGGGGTCGACCGTCCAGGTGTGCCCCTTGCGCATCAGGGCGTTGAGGTCCGCCGCTCCGCGCGCCCGGGCGACCCGGTTCTGCTCGTGCATCCCGACCTCGAAGGGCGTCCCCGGCTCGTCGCTGGAGAAAAGCACCCCGAGCGCCACCGGGAAGTGCGGCGGCTCGAGGTTGGCGAGCAGGAACGCCTGCGCGCGGTTCGTCTCGTCATGGACCAGCAGGTCCGCCTCCGTGATCCCGTCCTGGCCGAGCGTGACCACCTCGATCTCGAAGGTCCCAGGCCGCAGCCGGAGCCCCTTCTCGGCGCCGAAGCGCATCGGCTTGCCGTGCTCCAGCCAGAGCTGCTGCTCGGCCGCGACCTCGCGGGCGGCGAAGTGATCGAAGGCGCCGTCGTTGAAGACCGGGCAGTTCTGGAACACCTCGACGAAGCCCGTGCCCTGGAACGCGTGCGCCCGCTTGAGGACCCCGATCAGGTTCTTGTCGGTGTCGATCCCGCGGCCGACGAAGCGGGCCCCGCAGCCGAGCGCGAACGCGGCCGGGACCACCGGGTTGTCGACCGAGCCCATCGGCGTCGACGGCGACTTCTTGCCGACCAGAGAGGTCGGCGAGTACTGCCCCTTCGTCAGGCCGTAGATCCGGTTGTTGAAGAGGATCACCTGCAGGTTCAGGTTGCGGCGGAGCAGGTGCATCGTGTGGTTGCCGCCGATGCTCAGCCCGTCGCCGTCGCCGGTGATCAGCCACACGTCGAGCTTCGGGTTGGCCAGCTTGATCCCCGAGGCGACCGCCGGCGCGCGCCCGTGGATCGTGTGGAACCCGTAGGTGTTCATGTAGTAGGGGAAGCGGCTCGAGCAGCCGATCCCGGAGACGAAGACCGTGTTCTCGCGCCGGACCCCGAGCTCGGGGAGCATCCGCTGCACCGCGGCGAGGATCGCGTAGTCGCCGCAGCCCGGGCACCAACGGACCTCCTGGTCCGAGGTGAAGTCCTTGCGCGTCAGAGGCGGGGAGGGAGGATCAAGCGGCGTCATCTCAGTTGTTCTCCAGGAAGGCGCGGATCTCGGCCTCGATCTCGGCGATCTTGAAGGGCTGTCCGGCGATCTTGTTCATCCCGCGCGCGTCGACGAGGTACTCGCTGCGCAGGATCTTCACCAACATGCCGTTGTTCATCTCCGGCACCAGGATCTTCTTGAAGCGGCGCAGCAGGTCGCCGAGGTTGCTCGGCATCGGGTTCATGTAACGCACGTGGATGTGGGAGACCCGCAGCCCCGCCTTGCGCGCGCCGAGCACCGCCTGGCTGATCGCCCCGAAGGTCGAGCCCCAGCCGACGACCGCCAGGTCGCCGCTGTCCTCGCCCTGCTCGACCCCCTGGACCGGGATGTCCGCGGCCACGCCGGCGATCTTCGCCGCGCGGACCTTGGTCATCTTGTGGTGGTTGTCGGGGTCGTACGAGATGTTGCCCGAGTCGTAGTTCTTCTCGAGGCCGCCGATCCGGTGCTCGAGCCCCGGCGTCCCCGGCGTCGCCCACGCGCGCGCGAGCGTCTCCGGGTCGCGCACGAAGGGGTGGAAGCCCGCGGGGTCCTTGCGGAAGGTGACCGGGAAGGGGGTGAACGCGGAGACGTCCGGGATCTTCCACGGCTCGGCGCTGTTGGCGAGGAAGCCGTCGGTCAGCAGGATCACCGGCGTCATGTACTTGGTCGCGATCCGCACCGCCTCGACCGCCATCGTGAAGCAGTCGCCCGGCGTGCAGGCCGCGAGCACCACCAGCGGGCAGTCGCCGTTGCGGCCGTACACCGCGAAGAGCAGGTCGCTCTGC
>CAZMML010000590.1:0-3416 GCA_964567335.1 uncultured Nannocystis sp.
GAGGGCCTGGCGGTAGAGGACGAGCGGCGCGAGGGCGGCGCGGCGGAGGCCGACGACGTCGGGGTCGTGGAGGATCGGATCGTCCTCGGGGACGCCGCCGGCGTTGAGCGCGGCGATCCGGCCCGCGGGGAACTGGCGCTCGATGTAGGCCTCGGCGAGGCGCGGGAGCTGGAAGAAGAAGATGTACCAGCTCCGCCGCGCCTGATCGAGCGAGAAGCGGAGCTCCCGCAGGCTCGGGCGCCGGAGCACGCGGCCGAGGCGGGGGAGCATCAGGGCGGGGTGCGGGCAGGCGGCGACGGTCAGCGAGCGGACGCGGCGGGCGTAGCGGGCCTCGCCGACGAACATCCAGGCGAGCGCGCCGCCCCAGTCGTGGCCGATCAGGTGGACCTGTCCTTCGGGCCCGGCGACCGCGTCGATGACGGCCTCGATGTCGGCCAGGTAGGAGGCGAAGACCTCGCGTCGCGGGGGGGCGCCGGTCGAGCGGCCGACGCCGCGCTGGTCGAAGGCGGCGACGCGGCGGGTCGCGGCCAGCGCCTCGATCTGGAGCGACCACACCTGCCAGGTGTCGGGGTAGCCGTGCATGAAGAGCGCGGGGGTCCGGCCGCGCCCGCCGGCGACGAGGTGGAGCGACGCGTCGCCGCGCCCCAGGTTCCAGTGCTCGAGGACCTCGCTCATGGGCCGTGAGCTTGCCACAATTCGCGGCGGCGGACCTCAGTCGAGGCGGATCCCGAGCTGGTAGCGCCGGATCACCGGCGCCTTCTGCGGGCTCTGGAACCAGGAACTCCGGGACAGGTCGGTGAGGCCATAGAAGTCGAGCTCGGCGAAGCAGCGGACCACGCCCTCGTGGTCGAGCCGCGCGATCGCGGCCAGCTCGTCGGCGGTGACGCCGATGACCTGGAGGAAGAGGAGCGAGCCGAAGGGGCCCGTGATCTTGCCGAGGAGCGGGTCCGGGACGAAGACGAGGGCGTTGAGGGCCGTGTCGACGCCGGGCGTGATCGGTCCGCCGAGGTCGGCGCGGTGACCGGTGTCGAAGCCGCCGCGGGCGCGGAGGGCGTAGGCGCCGAGCGCCTGCAGCGTGCGCAGGGGCCAGGCGGGCGGGCGCTCCTCGTCCTCGGCGCGGGGCGCACGCAGGGTCAGCTCGAAGCCGAGGCCGGAGATCTCGGGGTCCGGGGAGGTCTTCTCGAAGAGCTCGCTGAGCCCGTAGGTGACGTAGTGCCAGTGCGCGGGGTTGCGGCCCTCCCACACGGAGATCGCCGGCAAGGGGCTCGGCGAGTCGGGCTCGTAGGGGCGCTGGCTGGTGAACTGGTGCGGCACCTGCCGCCCGTAGAGGCGCTGGCAGGCGGCGTCGATGGCGGCCCACCCGGGGGCCCGGAGCTCCTCGGACATGTCCCGGACGCTCAGAGGCGGCGCTCGAAGTCGACGATCAGCTCGCAGAGCGCGGCGACGCCGGCCTCGGGGAAGGCGTTGTAGATCGAGGCGCGCAGGCCGCCGACCGAGCGGTGCCCCTTGAGGCCGTCGAAGCCGCGGGCCTGGGCCTCGGCGAGGAACTTCTTGGTGATCGCCTCGCGGTCCTTCTCGGGGGCGCGGCCGGCGGTCCAGGTGACGTTCATCAGGCTGCGGCTGCCGGGCTGCGCGTGCGGGAGGAACACGGCGCTGCGGTCGAGGACGTCGTAGAGGCGGGCGGCCTTGCGGGCGTTGCGGGCGCCGATCGCCGCGAGGCCGCCCTCGTCGCGCATCCACTCGAGCACGAGCTTGAGGACGAGCACGCCGAAGGTGTTCGGCGTGTTGTAGAGGCTCGGCTCCTTGGCGTGGGTGCTGTAGCGGAGGTAGGTCGGGACGTACCCCGCGGGTTTCTTGGTGAGCAGGTCCTTGCGGAGGTAGACGAGGGTGACGCCCGAGGGCCCGAGGTTCTTCTGCGCCCCGGCGTAGCCGAGCGCGGCCCGCTCCAGCGCCATCGGGCGCGAGCCGGCGTCGCTCGAGAAGTCGATGACCAGCGGGACGCCGCCCGCGGCGGCCGGGACCTCGGCGTACTCGGTGCCGAAGATGGTGTTGTTGGTGGTGACGTGGAGGTAGCTCGCGCCGGCGTAGGCGTCTGCGGGCGGGAGCTCCGGGATCCGGTCGTAGTTGGTCTCCCGGGAGCTGGCGACGACGCGGGTCGGCCCGAGCCCCTCGCTCTCGGCGATCGCCTTGCTCGACCACACGCCGGTGTCGATGTACGCGGCCGGTCGATCCTCGGCGCGCAGGTTGAGGGGGACCATGACGAACTGCAGGCTGGCGCCGCCCTGCAGGAAGAGGACCTGGTGGGTCTCCGGGATCCCCAGCACTTCGTGGCAGAGGCGCTCGGCGCCCTGCGTGACATCGTCGTAGAGCTTGGAGCGGTGGGAGATCTCGAGGATCGACATGCCCGAGCCCTCGGCCCCGGGCGCGTGGCCCTGGGCGCGGAGCTCGCGGATCGCGTCCGCGGCCCGCTCCAGCACGCGCGGGGCGAGGCTCGCCGGGCCGGCCGAGAAGTTCCACAGGTGGGGCTTCGTGTCGCTCGCCATCGCAGGCGAGGATATCAGGGAGCGCGCGCGCAGAGCACGTGGGGTTGCGCACCCGCGTCCGCGGGGCGCGGGGGGCCGCGGGCCGCGGTGAGCCGCGTCAGCCCGGGATCGGCATCGGCAAGCTGAGGCTGATGAGGTAGGTCGCCTGGGGGATCTGCGCGCCGACGCCGGGGCCGATGCAGACCAGCACGTCGGCCGAGCAGCTGACCACGGTGAGGCGCGACTGGGTCCGCCAGGTGTTGGAGGTCAGCGTGATGGCGACGCTCTCGGGGCTCGACTCCTCGATGCCGAGGCGGGTGCTCTCGGTGGCCGCGGGGTTGAAGGGGTTCTTCTCGATCACCTTGACCGTGGCCGGGTTGTCCCAGGTGCGGTCGCTGAAGTAGTGCTTGAGGTCGCCGTAGAGGTGGCGCTTCGGGTGGTTGTTGGTCAGCACGCCGGTGGCGTAGCCCACGACGAGGTTGGTCTGCAGGGTGACGAGGGTAGCCTGGCAGAAGAGGCCGTGCTCGGCGAGCACCGGGGCGAAGAACCGCGGATAGATGAAGTCGTAGAGCGCGCTCATGAGATCCTCCACCCGAGATTTCCGGCGATCGCGGCGCGGCGGTCAAGCGGCGCCCCGGCGCGTATCCGCGTCAGCGGCCGCCGGCCGGGCGCGGGGGCAGGGCGCTGAGGTGCTGCCAGAGGGCGCTGAGCTCGAGGTCGGTCATCTGCGAGAAGTTGCGCCACGGCATCACCGGATCGATCGCGGCGCCGTCGCGGCCAATCCCCGCTCGCATCGCCCGCACGAAGTCGGCCTCGTTCCAGCCGCCGAGGCCGCTGGGGTCGGGGGTCAGGTTGGACGCGGCCGGCCAGTCGGGGGGGACGCCGGGGATCGGT
>CAZMML010000591.1:0-3415 GCA_964567335.1 uncultured Nannocystis sp.
TCGACGCTGATCCGGGCGATCAGCCGCGCTCGTCCGAAGGTCGCCGACTACCCGTTCACGACCCTGGTGCCGCAGCTCGGCGTGGTGTCGTTGCCGGGCGAGCGCTCGCTGGTGGTCGCGGACGTGCCCGGGCTGATCCGCGGCGCGAGCGAGGGCCGCGGCCTGGGTCTCGACTTCCTGCGCCACCTCGAGCGGACCCGTGTGCTGCTCCACTTGCTTGCGCCTGATCCCACGCCAGGACGGGAGCCGATGGCCGACCTGCAGGCGCTCGAGAAGGAGCTCGAGCGCTACGGCAAGATGTTCGCCGGGCGCCCGCGGGTGGTCGCGCTCAACAAGATGGAGACGCCGGAGGGTCAAGAGGTGGTGGGGCCGCTGCGCAAGGCCTTGCGGGCGCAGGGGATCCCGCTCTTCCCGATCTCCGCGCGGACCGGCGAGGGCGTGCCGGAGCTGCTCGAGGCGCTGTGGCGCCGCGTCGACATGGTGCGTCGCGGGGTCGTGTCTGGTCCGGTGACGAGCGCCCCGCCGACCGAGCCGAAGAGCTGAGCGCGGCGCGGAGCGCGTCGTCGCAGGTGCTCGCGCGCTCGGTGCGAACGCTCGACTGCGGGGGCGTGGGCGGAGCCGTCCAGTCGGGGCTCGGGCGCCCGTGATCGCGCGCTCGCTGACCCGATCGATGGCGTCTTCGAGGTGTTACCCTGCGTGAGGTGGAGGTGGCGGATGCGCGCGGCGACGACGTCGTACTTCGGCGAAGATCCTGAGCTGGCGGGCAGGGACGCGGCGGACGAGCTCCTCGAGCAGCTCAGGCAGGCGCCGGACCTGCTCCTCGTGTTCGCGTCGGCGCGCTACGACCACGCGCGGGTGCTCGCGGGGCTGCTGGGGCGGCTGCCGCAGGCGCGGGTGGTCGGCTGCTCGAGCTACGCGGAGATCAACAGCGAGGAGGCGGTCAGCGGGTCGGTGACGGTGATGGGGCTGGTGACCGAGGGTCGGGAGTTCGCGACCTTCGCGTTGCGAGACGCCGTCGCCGACAGCAGGGCCAGCGGACGGGCCTTCGCGGAGCAGGTGCAGGGGTTCCGGCCCGACCTGCTGGTGGTGTTCCCGGACGGGATGCACGTCAACAGCACCCAGTTCCTGCTCGGCCTGCAGGACGTGCTGGGGGACAAGTTCCCGATCGTCGGCGGGGTGGCGGCGGACGCGGGCGAGTTCTCCCGGACCTTCGAGTTCTTCGACCGCGAGGTGATCACCGGCGGCGCGGTCGGGGTGGCGTTCCGGGGCGTGCGTCTGGCGACCGCGGCCCGCAGCGGCTGGCTCCCGCTCGGGGCGACGCGGCGCTGCACCCGGGTCGAGGCGGGCAACGTGCTGCTCGAGCTCGACGGGCAGCCGGCGCTCGACGTGTACCGGTCGTACCTGGGTCCGCGGGCCGCGGAGATGCCGATGATCAGCGTCGAGTACCCGATCGGGGTGGTCGGCGGGGTGCGCGGGACGCAGCGCATGCCGGACGGCGAGATCCTGCTGCTGCGGGCGATCAAGGCGGTCGACGAGGAGCGGCGGGCGATCGTCTTCGGCGGAGACCTCCCGGAGGGGGCCGAGGTGCGGATGACCCGGGCGACGAAGGAGGACGTGATCGCGGGCGCCGACGTCGCGGGCTCGGAGGCCCACCAGGCGGCGCCGCGTCCGGCCTTCGCGCTGGTCTTCGACTGCATGGCCCGCAAGGTCGTGCTGGGACCGCGCTACAAGGAGGAGCTGCGCTCGACCTTCGCCCGGCTCGGCGCTGGGATCCCGAAGGTCGGCTTTTACACCTTCGGCGAGCTCTCGCCGGTCCAGGGCACGACGATGCACCACGACGAGACCTTCACGATCGCGCTGATCGAGGGGTGAGATGCGCTGTGAGACCTGCCTTCTGACGGGGCCCGAGGCGGCGACGCTGACGCTCCCCGCGCTGGTCGAGCGGCTGGAGCGCTGCGAGGGCTGCCCGCACCTGGAGGGCCCCGCGCGGGGGTTGGTGGTGGGCCGGCTGCGCGAGTCGGCCAGCGCGCTGCGACGGGCGAGCAACCAGGCGCGCAAGGCGGAGCTCGAGCGCGCCGAGCTCGAGCGCGACCTCGCGCGCTACGAGGCGCGGATCTCCAAGCTCGAGGAGGCCCAGAAGGCGGCGGTGCTCGAGGCCGACGCCGACCTGCGGGCCCAGGCGGAGCTGCTGCAGCGGCGGGAGGCGGAGCTCCTCGAGGTGTGGGCGCCGATCCTCGCGGTGTGGGACGGACTGGTGGTCGCGCCCGTGATCGGCCACGTGGACGCGGCCCGGGCCGGTCGGCTGCAGGAGGGGATCCTCTCGGCGGTGCGCGCGAGCCGGGCGCGCCAGGTGATCGTCGACCTCACGGGCGTCCACGCGGTGGACGTCGAGATCGCGGACCACCTGACGAGGATCGCGCGATCGGTGCGGCTGCTCGGGAGCGAGGTGGTGCTCACCGGGCTGCGTCCGACGATCGCGTCGGCGCTGGTCGGCATCGGCGCTGACCTGACCTCGCTGCGGACGATGCACTCGCTGCGGGAGGCGCTGCGGGCTTTCCTCGCGGCGCCCAGGGCCTCGTGATCTGTCTCAAGCGACCGCTCCTCGTGCGCGGACATCCCGTTCGGCGGCCCCGCGTGCTTGCAGACCGAGACCGACTGGCGACCGTCATCAGCCCGCGCGGGGCAGGATCAGCGCGCCACAGTCGCCGCAGGTCGGCTGCTCGCGGATGATCGCGAGCACCGGGCCGACCCCGACCATGTACGCCATCATGAGCGGGATGCACACCGCGAAGTCCGAGGCCAGCATCGGCGAGGCGGGCAGGAGGAAGATCGGGACGAGGAAGTAGAGCCGCCACCAGCGCCGCTGGGCCGCCGAGTGCTGGTACTCGACGGCGACGTCGTGGTCGCAGCGGAGGCAAAATTGGTGGGTCGAAGCCACGCGCGTAGCCTAGCAGGGGCCCCCCTCCCGAGGGTCGCGGCGTCCGTCGGACGCAGCGGCCCGGCGGCCCCGGTCGGCGCCCCGGGGCCCCGGGGGGGGCCGGGGGGGGGGGGGGGTTGGGCCCGGGGGGGGGGGCGGGGGGGGGGCCGGGGGGGGGGCGGGGGGGGGGGGCCCGCCCGCGCCTCCTCGCGGCCATGCTCTCGCTCGCGGCGGCGCGCCCGGCCCGCGCCGAGCTCGGGGACCGCTTCGGCGAGTGGCTGGCCAGCGACGGCGCTCGCGTCGTCGTCGGGGCGATGGGGCGCGACGAGGCGGGCGTCAACGCGGGGGCGGCCGAGGTGTTCGTGCTGTCGGAAGGGACATGGCGCTTCGAGCAGCGTTTGATCCCCGCCGAGGTCGCCCCCTTCTCCCGCTGCGGCGCGTCGGTGGCGGTCGCGGGCGACGTGGTCGCGTTCGGGTGCTATCCGGAGTGGGACCGGG
>CAZMML010000592.1:0-3415 GCA_964567335.1 uncultured Nannocystis sp.
CTCGCTCCACGAGGAGAGCCTGCGGGTGCCGCTGGTGATCCGGGCGCCGGCCCTGCTCGCGCCGGGGCGGGTGTCGGCGCCGGTCGACCTGCTCGACCTCGGGCCGACGCTCGCGGACCTGCTCGGGCTGCCGGCGCCGAGCGAGTGGCAGGGCGACACGCTGGTGCCGCTGATCGACGACCCGCAGCCGCCGCCGCGGCTCTGCGTCGCCTACCTCGGCGATGGGTCGCGCGCGGCGATCCTCGGCGACTACAAGCTGCTCGTCGGCAGCGGGCGCGAGGGGCACCGCCTCTACGACCTCGGGCGTGACCCGGGCGAGGCGAGCGACCTCGCGGCCGCGGGCGGGGCGGCGCTGCGGGTGCTGCGGACCGCGCTGGCGTGGGAGCTGGCGTCGGAGGGCCGCTGGCGGCGGGCTCGGTGGGGGACCGGGGCGAACCTGCGGCCGGCCTTTGCGCTCGACCACGGAATGTAGTAAGGCGCCGCCCATGTCCCTCCTCGACACGATCCCCCAACTCGTCGACCGCCGCGACGCGGCCGCGCTGGTCGCCCTGCAAGACCACGACGACAAGCAGGTCCGCAAGGCCGTGCGCAAGGCGATCCACGCGCTTCGCAGCAAGGGGGTGGAGATCCCCGCGCCCGAGGCGCAGCGGAGCTGGTCGCCGGGCGCGCCCGAGGAGCTGCGCGGCGACCTCTCGCCGGTGGCGATGATCGACACGGAGTCGATCCCGGGCCTGACCCGGGTCATGATCAGCGCGCCGCAGGACGAGCGCTCGTACTTGTGGGCGGCGGGGATCAGCGGCCGCGACCAGATCGTCGACTTCGGCGCCTACGTGCAGACGGACGGGCAGCGCGCGCGGATGCTGCGCGAGTGGGGTCGCGTGATCCAGGACCGCAAGGTCCCGCTCGACTGGGCCCGCGGGCGGATCCTGTGGGCGCGCGAGCAGACGCTCGCGAACGGCTTCAGCGTGCCGCGTCAGCTCGACGAGATGCTGGTCCACCTGGGGCCGACGCCGAGCGCGCGGCCGCCGAGCTTCGTCGCGGCCGCGAGCTTCACGGCGGACAAGGACAACGTCGACGCGGTGCTGGTCGCGGCGCGGGTGTTCGCGTGGCCGCCGGTGCTCGACGTGGAGCCGCTGGTGGCGAAGGTCAGCGAGCTCACGCCGAACTTGACGCAGGAGGACCCGATCGACAAGCGCTTCGAGGCGATCGCCCAGGGGGCCCGCGAGACGCCGGGGCTGCGCGGCGACCTCAAGGTGCAGGTCGCTAACCTGCTCGACGACGCGGCGATCTTCCTGTGGACGGTCGGCAAGGACGACGACGCCGGCAAGGTGGGCGCGCTCGCGGCGGACCTGCGCGGGGCCGAGGCGCCCGAGACCCTGCCCTGGGTGCCGCGGCTGCTCGCCTATCAGGTCAACAGCACGCTCGCGTACCTGGCGCGCCAGCAGGGCGCGGCGCGGTCGCAGTGAACCTGATCCTGCTGCGCGGCGAGGACTTCGCGGCGGAGGGGGTCGCTGTCCTGAAGGACAGGCGACTCGACCACCTCCGCGAGGTGCTCCGCGCGGCGGTCGGGGACGCGCTGGTGGTCGGTCGCGAGGGCGGCCTGATCGGGGGCGCGACGATCACCGCGCTCTCACCGGAGTCCGCGGTGCTGGCGGTGACGCTCTCGGAGGAGCCGCCGCCGCCGCTCCCGGTGACGCTGGCGCTGGCGCTGCCCCGCCCGCCGACGCTGCGGAAGGTGCTGCAGCAGGCGACGGCGATGGGGGTCAAGCGCTTCGTGCTCTTCCGCGCCGAGCGGGTGGAGCGCAGCTACTTCACGTCGCACGGGCTGCGGCCCGCGGCGCTGGCCGAGGAGCTGCGGCTCGGTCTCGAGCAGGCGCGCGACACGACCCTGCCGACGATCGAGGTCCGCGAGGAGCCCTTCGCCCGCTTCGTCCGCGGGCGCTGGCCGGAGATCTCGGCCGGGAGCGCGGTGCTGGTGGCCCACCCGGGCGGCGGGCGGAGCTGTCCCCGGGGCCCGGTCGGGCCGACGACGCTGGTGGTCGGTCCGGAGGGCGGCTGGGTGCCAGCGGAGGTCGAGGCGCTGCGCGGGCTGGGCGAGGCGATCGACCTCGGCCCGCGCATCCTGCGGGTGGAGACGGCGGTGGTGGCGCTGCTCGCCCGGCTCTCCGGGTGAGCGGGATCGGCTGGCCGGAGAGACAGACCACGCGGGTCGTGGTAGCCTCGGGCGATGGCGTTGACGATCTCGCGGGCGCTCGTGGCGGCCGGGCTCTGCGGTGTCCTGTCCTATGGGACATATCATGCGCGGCGCGCGTTCATCCTCGCGGTGGTCACCCGCGACGGGCCGGTCGGGACCGAGTTGCCGCTCGCGCCCTCGTCCGGCGGGGTGCCGCGCGCGGACCGGGTGCGCGTGGTGCTGCTCGACGGGCTCGGGGCCGGGCCCGCCGCGGGGCTGCCGCGCGTCTCGGAGGTGTGCGCGGCGGGCCGCGAGCTCGAGGTCGACGCGGGCTTCCCGACGGTGTCGCTGACGGTGCAGGCGGCGCTGTGGACGGGGCTGACGCAGCAGCAGTCGGGGCTCTTCTACCGCTCGAAGCGGCTCGAGGCGCCGCCGCCGGGCGCGATCCCGCCGCAGGTCCCGGGCAGCCTCGCCGTCGCCGAGTCGCACCCGGAGATCGTGCGATCCTTCGGCTTCGCGCGGACCCTGCCGCCGGAGGGCCCGCCCGAGCAAGAGCCGGAGGCCGCGAAGGCGGACGCGGAGGCGTGGCGGGCGGCGTTCCCGGCGGAGGCCGAGGCGGCGGTGGCGTCCGCGGCGGCCCTGGTGCATGTGCACGTGCTGCGGATCGACGAGGCCGGGCACGCGTCGGGCGGCGCCTCGCCGGAGTACGCGGAGGCGGCGGCGTCGGCGGACGCGCTGGTCGGGCGCTTGCGCGCGGCGGCTCCGGACGCGCTGTGGTTGATCCTCGCCGACCACGGGCACACGCCGAGCGGCGGCCACGGCGACGCGGCGCCGGAGATCCGGCTGGTGCGCGCGTGCCTGGCCGGCCCCGGCGTGGCGCCGGGCGGGGCAGTCGGGCGAGTGCACATGATCGACCTGGCGCGGGCGCTGGCCGACGCGACCGGGGCTCGGCTCGCGCCGGAGGCCCGCGGGCGGGCGCTGCCCGCCGCGCTGGCCGACCCGGCCCCGGGCGTGACCCTGCCGCGGACAGGTCCGGGGCGGGTCGTCGCGGCTTGCCTCGCGCTCGCGCTCGCGCTCGCGCTCGCGGGTGGCGTGCTTGGGAGCAGGTCGCAAGGGACAGGTCTACGGGCGCGGCTCCCCTGGGCCGCGTTCGCCGGGCTGGTCGGGGTGGCCGTCCTCGTCGGGTGGCCCTCGCTCTCGGATCAGGCCATGTTCGCGCCCAAGGGCCTCTCGCTGTGGCTC
>CAZMML010000593.1:0-3404 GCA_964567335.1 uncultured Nannocystis sp.
AACGCGAACACGATCCGAAAGAGCGCGATCGGCCGCGGGTCCTCGTTGGTCAGCCAGAAGCGCCGCCAGCGCCCGGCCTGCAGCAAGAAGAGCAGCGCGACGCACGCGGCGGCGGCGAGCATCAACCAACCCACCGTCGGCGCCATCGCGATCGCAACGTCGTTGGGGACCCGGTCCGGGTCTGCGAGGGCGAGCAGGAGCGAAGCGCCGAGCGAGGTGCCGAGCATGGGCGCCGAGTGTCATGGACCGCGCCGGATCGGCGCAAGCGAAAGGAGCGCGGCCGCGGGATCTCCCGCCCAGGCCGGGGTGGACCCGGGGCCGCCCCGGGCTAGGCGAACACGTCGTCGAGCGAGCTCGCGGCGAAGATCCGGTCGGTGCAGCGGTCGAGCTTCGGCTCGTCGCACTCGGAGACGCGGACGCTCACCCAGGCCGGGAGCGGCCCGAAACGCGCCCTCAGCAGGCGGACCAGGGCGTCGCGGCGGCCGGTCAGGAAGCCCTCCTGGCGGCCCTCTTGGCGGCCGGTCAGGAGGCCCTTCTGGCGGCCCTCTTCGAGGTACATGTCGGCGATGCTCTCCATGAGTGACTCCTGGCCGCTGCCGCGGAGCGCCGCGGCGATGTCCTTGAGGTCGGGCGCTTCGCGCCGCGGGCGAGCGTGAAAGAGGTACCAGAAGAGCTCCCTGAGGGCAATCCAGCCGGCTTCGCTGCGCTGTAGGGCGGCGACGAGATCGCCGAGGCGGGCGAAGAGCTCGGCGAGCGTTCGGGCGGAGCGGGCGGAGCGGAGCGCCATGAGGAAGACGCGCAGGTGGGCGGAGGCCGGCCGGGCGCGCAGGTCCTCGTCGCTCTGCGCGGCGAGGTCGTCGAGGGCGAAGCAGAAGCGCGGGACGTGAGGGAGGAGCTCGCCGCGGAGGTCCGCGGGGATCTCGAAGAGCGCCTCGAAGGCGGTCGGGTGCGGCCACACCTTCTCGCCGTGGTGGAGGACCATGGGGATGATGACCGGGAGCTCCTGGGCCTCGGGGGTGGTGCGCACGAAGGTGTGCCAGATCTCGCCCATGTAGCGGAGGAGCCGCAGGGGCATCCAGCGGCTCGGCCCGCTCATGTGTTCGAGCAGGATGTAGAGCAGGACCGGGCGACCCGCGAGCCTGGCCCGGTAGAGGATGTCGGTCTCCAGCGCGCGCATGTCCTCGGCGACGAAGGTCCCCGGGACGAGCTCGAGCGAGCCGGGGTCGAGGAGCGCCGCGCCGCGCGGACCGAGGAGGTGGGCGATCTCCTCGGCCGCGAGCGCCGGCCGCTGGAAGGTCAGGCGGGCGAACGCGTCGTGCGGGGTGGGGGACACGGCGGCCTCAGGCGAGCCTCACCCGGCGACAGGCGCGGCGCAGGCCCTCGGCCGACATGCCGGAGGCGCGGGCGGCGACGATCCGGCTCGGGTGGGCGGCGAGGAGGTTGCGGAAGTAGATCGCCTCGAAGGCCTCGACGGCCTCGCTGTGGCGGGCGCTGAGGACGGCGGCGAGGCGGGCGAAGCGCTGGTCGGCGGGGTTGCCGAGGTCGAGGTCGGCGCGGGTGATCGCCTCGCCGCGGGCGGCGAAGTAGGCGCGCTCGAGGGCGACGCGGAGCTCGCGGACGTTGCCGGGCCAGCCGTACTCGTAGAGGGCCGCGAGGGCGTCCGGGGCGAGCCGGCGAGGGTGCGACTCGGCGGCGCCGAGGCGGGCGAGGAGGCGCTCGGCGAGGAAGTTGATGTCGCGGCCGCGCTCGCGCAGGGGCGGGAGGACGAGCTGCTCGCCGCGCAGGTGGGCGTGGAGCTCGCGGCTGAAGGCGCCCGCGACGCACAGGCGCTGGAGGTCGCGGCGGGTGGTGGCGATCAGGCGGGCGCGGGCGAGGGGGTGCAGGGTAGAGCGGGTGAGGTAGGCGGCGAGCCGCCGCTGCGCCGCGAGCGGGAGCTCGTCGACGGCCGTGATGAGGAGGGTCCCGCCGGCGGCGGAGGTGAGGGCGCCGGGGTAGGGGCCGCAGCCGAGGAGCTCGCGTTCGACCTGTCCTGGGGGCAAGGTCCTGGCGTCGAGGGTGACGAAGGGGCCGTGGCGGTCGGGGGAGAGCAGGTGGAGGCTGTGGGCGGCGAGCGCCTTGCCGGTCCCGGCCTCGCCGGAGAGGAGGATCGGGCGCCGCTCGGCGGCGGCGGCGAGGTCGACGACGCGGTGGAAGAGGACGCGCATGGCGTCGCTCTGGCCGTCGAGGTCGCCGAGGTGGGAGAAGGGGGCGCAGGGGAGCTCGCGGGGCTCGAGCGCGGCGAGCTCCAGGGTGGTGTCGCCGACGCGGAAAGAGGAGGCGGCGCCGACGGGCTCGAGCCAGGTCTCGCGGACGCGGAGGTCGCCGACCCACACGTCGCCGTCGAGCGCGCGGACCAACAGGCGGCCGCGCTCCTGCGCGAGCTCGAAGTGGAGCGGCGCGGCGGCGGGGTCGCTGAGGACGAGGTCGCAGGCCGGGTCGACGCCGCCGCGGGCGGCGAGCCCGCGGTGGAGGGGCACCTCGAAGGTGCGGCCGAGGTCAGGCCCGGCGATGACGCAGAAAGAGGCCCGGCGCAGGTGAGGCTCGCGCGGAGGGGTGCGGAGGATCGGCTCGGGGAGGTTGTGGTCCGGCATCGCCGCGGTCCTTGCACGAGGCTTGCCAAGGTTGTCTGGCGGCGACAGGAGGGCGTGGGGCCCAACTCGAGTGGGACCCCCAACGCCAGTTGGGGGGTCGGCGCTGGGGGGACCCACTCCGGTTGGGGATTGCGCCCGCTCCGGGCGCTGCCCATCGTGTGCGCATGATCTGTCTGGTGCTCGAGCGGGCCGGCCTCTCGCCGGTGATGATGACGTTCACGCAGCCGGTGGTGGTCGTCGGTCGGCGGACCTGCGAGCCCGGGGCCCCCCGGGTCGACTGGTCGCTCACCTTTCCGGACGTGTCCCGCCAGCAGTGCCGCTTCACCCGGGTCGGCGAGGAGGTGCTGGTGGAGGGGCTCACGCCCCGCAACCCGATCTTCGTCGACGGCCAGGCGGTGGTGGGGCGGCGGGCGCTCGCGCTCGGCGATCAGGTGTGCTTCGGGGGCTGCTCGCTGCGCCTCGTGGAGCGCGACGCGCCCGCCGCGGGGCCGCGGGTCGAGGCGAGCGGGGATGGAGATGTCTCGGGGGACATGTATGAGCTGGCGGCGCGGGCGCGGCGCTGGGCCGAGAGCGGGCGCCCGCCGGGGCTGCTGCTGCGCGGCCAGTGGCTGCGGCGCGGGCTGGCGTGGGCGCGGAGCGGCGCGGACGAGGGTCCCTCCGGGATGGCGCTGCGACGCTTGGTGGCGCTGTGCGCGGACGAGCGGCGGACGCGGCGGCTGCGGCTCGCGGCGCGCGGGGGGATCGTGGTCGTGGCGTTGGGGGCGGGGGTCGTCG
>CAZMML010000594.1:0-3394 GCA_964567335.1 uncultured Nannocystis sp.
AAATACCGTCCGGGCGCCGCCGCGGTCAATTGAGGCGGAACCGCAGGCGCGCCGGGAGCGGGAGAGCGCGGGCGAGCGCCTGAGTGACTGAAGAGACATGTGTAGAAGTTCCTGTCAGGCCCGAGGGCCGCGCGGGGAACCTGACGTCGGGTGCGATCGGGCGGGGCTGGGGGGCGCGGAGCTCGTGGCCCCGCGAGCGTCCGCGCCGCGCGGCGTCGGTCGCGGCGAACGACCCGGCTCCGCACCCCGCGGACCGGCTAGGGCTCGTGATAGAAGGGGTCCGCGGGGTCGCGGTCGTCGGGGAGCACCTCGAGGGGCGCCTCCTCGGGCAGGTGGAGGAGGCCCGAGGTCATGAGCAGGAGCTCCCAGCGCGCCCGCAGGCGATCGGGTTCCGCGAGGAAGGCGGCGATCAGCGGCGCCGCCCCGCCGGGCCCGAGGCCGCAGCCCTCGCTGAAGCTGGCGGGCCAGGCGCCCCGGTAGCAGGTCCACATCAGGGTGCGGAGGAGGTAGGCCTCGTAGGGGCCGACGCCGGCCGCCAGGGCGGCGACCTCGGCGTCGGCCCAGGGGCCCTGGTCGAAGGACCAGGCGGGGTTCCCCCGGCACAGCAGGGAGCCGAGCACGGCGAGGTCGCGCGGCGGGAGATCGGGGCACAGCAGGCGCCCGCGGAGCCGCTCGAAGGGGGGCGGGCAGGGGATCCAGCGCCCCTCACCGATCCACTCCTGCGCGCCCCACAGGCGGATGATCGCGGTGTTGCGATCGAGGTCGAGCTCGACGCCGTAGAGGGCGTTGGAGGCGCGGCGGATCCGGGGCGCCTCCGCGGGCGTGAGCGTCGGCGTGGGCGGCGTGTCCGAGCTCGACGTGGTCGACATTCAGCCTCGTCCCAGCGGCCTGGACCGGCCAGTCCGCGCGGCGTCCTGCGCGGTACGAGCTCGCCGCTCACGAGAGACGCGCACCCGAGTCCTCTACCGGATCCGGCGCGGGGCGGCAAGGGCCAGACCGGGTCAGTAGAGGGCGTCCACGAAGGCCCAGCGGTCCGCGATCCACTGGCGAAGGTAGGCGACCTCGCCGTCGTAGTCGAGGAAGTCGTTCCGCCAGTTCCAGCCGCCGTAGCTCTGGTAGAGAGGAGCCCACTTGCCGGCGTCCCGGCGCGCGCTGGGCTCGGTCTCGGCGAGCATGGCGTCGACGCGGAGGAGGATCTCGTCCAGCGAGTAGACCCCCTGGAGCACCTCGCCATAGCGCGCGCGGAGGGGGCCGTCGATGCTCGGGAGCGCGAAGAAGCGGGTGAAGATCTCGTTGGCCCAGGCGTATCCGGCCGGATCGGCGTCGAAGCCCTTGCGCGCGGTCTGCCAGGTCTGGCCGAAGCTGTCGTTGAAGTCCCAGGGCAGGTAGCGCCAGGGCTGATCGGCGACGGGGTCGTGGTAGTGGTAGCTGTTCTTGCCGGCGGAGTCGTCGCCCATGATCAGGCTGACGAAGATCCACCAGTCCTCGTAGTCGCGCCGGTCGATGCGGGCGTCGATCTCGGCGAGGAACTGGGCGTCGTCCGCGGTCGCCACGAAGTTCACGAGCGCGTCGAGGTCGTCGTAGGCGCCAGGCTGGCCGTCCGGCGGGAGGCCCTCCTCCTTGGTCAGGCCGTCGTGCGGGGTCGACTTGGGTTGGTTGTTGGCCTTGACCAGGCGGAAGTTGGCGTCGTGGTTGCGGGCCTTGTAGAGGTTGCCGGTCTGAGAGAGGTCGTGATCCTCCATCAGGTAGCCGTCGACGTGGTCCGAGACGGTGTAGAGCCCCCAGTACTGGCCGTTCAGGAAGACGACGGCGCTGTAGACCTGGATCTGCAGGTGGCCGGGGTCGAGGATGTTCCACATCTCGTAGGCGAGCCGCTGGCGCACGTAGGAGTTGTCGTCGAAGGTGGAGATCAGGACGAGCTTGCGCTTGCCGGTGAAGCCGCCGCCGAGCTCGGGCTCCTCGAACTTGTCCTCCTTGGGGAAGCCGAGGGTGAAGCTCTTCTTCGGGTAGCCGAGCGAGGCGGCGCCGCGGTACTTGGCCTCGCTCGCGTAGGTGTGGCCGCGGTAGACGACGGTCGCGGGGGTCTGGAGGTCGGCGTTGATGTCCGGCGCGGTGGTGAGGTGGAAGACGGGGAGGCCGTACTCCTCGAGGTAGCGGGTGGGGTCGACGACCGGGACGTTGCCCGGGTCGTCCCAGCGATCGATGACGCCGATCTTCACCGAGCCGACCTCACCGAGCGAGGTGGCGGTGATCTTGAGCAGGTAGGCGGCGCCCTGGTCGAGCGCGGGGGTCCAGGAGAGGGTGGCGGTGGCGGGGTCGTAGGCGGCGCCCGGCGGGAGCGGCTCGACGAGGAAGTCCGAGCCGGGCAGGGCGAGCCCAGTCATGCAGGAGAGCTGGAAGGACAGCGGATCGCCCTCGAGCACCCAGTAGGGGCCGCCGCCCTGGGGCACGCACTCCGGCGGCGGCGGCGGGAGATCCGGCGGCGGGAGCCCCGTCGACGAGTCGCTGGTGGTCGGGGTCTCGCTGGTGCCGCTGGTGGCGACGCCGCTCGATCCAACCTCGCTGGTGCCGGTGGTCGCGCCCGGACCTCCCCCTCCGCCGCAACCCAGGATCAGCGCTCCCCACAACAACCCGTGCGCACGACGCATGACCAACACCTCGACGATCTGACCTTAGCAAAGTCCCCCCGCGGGATCCCGCGCGCGCTTGCGGACGGCTCGCGGGCCCGCCTGGTCAGGAGCGCGGCCGCGCTCAGCCGTGGTGGTAGGGGTGTCCCGCGAGCAAGGTGGCGGCGCGGTAGAGCTGCTCGAGGAGGATCAGGCGGACGAGTCGGTGCGGGAGGGTCAGCCGCGAGAGCGCGAGCAAGCGATCGGCGGAGGTGCGGTCGGAGACGCTGAAGCCGTCGGAGTCGCCGATGTAGAGGGCGATGTCCCGGGCCTCGCGCCGCCAACGATCGATCCAGGTCGCGAGCTCGCGGGTGTCGACCTGCTCGCCGCGCTCGTCGAGGAGGATCCGCGGGCCCTCGTGCCGCGACCAGTGGGCCCGGATCGCGGGCAGGTCGCGGACCTCGACCACCTCGACGGCGAGGAAGGGCTGCGCGCGGCGCAGGTAGTCGGCGCAGAGGGCGACGAGCGCGTTGTCGCGGAGCTTGCCGGCGGCGACGATCGTCAGCTTCACGGGGTCACTTGCGGCGCGGGGCGGGCGCCACCTCCGCGTCGGGCTCGTCGTCCTCGCCGACGAGCGCGTCGTCGTCGTCGTCGTCGTCGTCGTCGTCGCCCTCGTCACCTTCGTAGGCGTAGGCGTAGTCGTCCGCCTGGCCCGCACCGTCGTCCTCGGCGGGTGGGAGCTCGCCGGGCAGTTCAGCGTCGCCCTCGTCCTCTTCGCCGAGCTCGCC
>CAZMML010000595.1:0-3393 GCA_964567335.1 uncultured Nannocystis sp.
GCTGCGCCGCGCCGGGATCGAGTTCGCGGAGGTCCCGAGCGTCCTCGCGGAGGCCTCCGCGGCGCTCTCGGGCGGGGTCAGCGCGGTGGCCGAGGTCAGCGCCGGGCTCGCGGGCGGCTGACCCTGAGGACAGTCAAACCCGCGGTGAAGCCGAGGGCGCGCGGAGGCTCGGTCGCGCAGCCCGCCACGCTCGGCGTCGGGCGTGACGGCGCGGCGGCGCCGAGCAGCCCGGTGGCCAGCGTCCGCGCCGTGACGGCGCGGGGGCGCCGCGTGCGACGCCTCAGGTGAACTGGGCGAAGACGACGTCGTCGAAGACGTACACCAGGCCGTCGCCCGAGACGCCGAAGTCCTCGCCGCACTGCATGATGAAGTTGCCCTGGTGCTCCTCGTCCTGGCACCAGCCGGGCACGCCGCCGAGCACGCGCGGGCGGGTGAAGTGGTCCTCGAGCTCGCTCCACGGGTGCGCGACGGCCTCGAACCACCGCGCCGGCCGCTCCTTGCCGGGCGGCGGGGCGGGTCTCGCGTCGACCTGCGCCTGGGTCGAGAAGCGCAGGGCGGTCAGGCCGTTGTTGGGCTGGCCGATGTCGTACATCGTCGTCTCGGCGGCGCGGGCGCAGAAGAGCGAGAGCGTGCGCTGGTCGGGGTAGTGGGCCTGGAGCGCCGGGACGGTGGTCAGGTCGAGGGTGAAGAGGTGGTCCATCGGCTCGCCGCCGCGCGCAGGCCAGCGGTCGGCGCCGACGCCGGCGGGCAGCCCGCCGAGGACGCTGAGCGATCCTGCCGGGCGGGCGTCGACATGCTCGAGCGTGTAGAAGGTGCGCGCGAGGGTGACGACCGCGTCGAGCGGCTGACCGGCGAGGAGCAGGTGGATGTGGCCCTCGCCGAGGATCGGCACGCGCAGGCGGAAGGCGTCGTAGAGCTTCGAGCCGGCGGCGCCGCCGGCGAACACGAGGTCGGTCTTGACGCTCACGCTGCTCGCCGGGGTCCCGCCGAGCTTCTTGAGCAGCGCCTCGGCGTCCTTGCGGGACCAGGCCTTGAACTTCCCGGTCAGGACGAACTTCTTCCCCTTGAGCGGGGTCGGGGTCTTGGGCATGCCGGGAGGTTAACACCGCGCGGCGCGGAGATGCACCGCGATCAGAGGTGCGCCACGAAGAGGCGGTGCGGACGGCCCTGCGGGGCCGCCCGGGACCACAGGAGCGCCGTCCGGCCGAAGATCCGCGCGCCGACGCGGTTCTCGCCCGCGAGGGTGAGGCGGCCCGTCACCCGCGCTGCGGCGAGGTCGATGGTGAGGAGCAGCGTGCCGCGCTCGTCCGAGGTCCAGCAGAGCGCGCGAGCCCCGGCGGCGACGAGACCGACGGCGCGGGCCGGCAGCGGCGCGAGGACCCGCTCCAGGGTCGCCACCCGGTGGACCCCGCGGATCGGGTGCGTCACCATCTGACCGTTGGGACAGCTTACAGGGATCGCCGCCGCGTCGACCGCGAAGATCGGGCGCGCGAGCGCGGGCGAGTGCAGGGCGTGGGAGAGCTGCTCGGGCGGGAACTCGAGGGCGCAGATCTCGAGGTCGCCGCGCGCTCGCGGCGCGAGCGTCGGCAGCTCGAGCGTCTCGAAGTGGGACATCCCGAGGCTGGAGGTCTCGAGCCACACGGCGCCCGGCGTCCACTCGACCGCGGTCGGCCAGAACGACCCGTGCTCCGCGACGACCTCGAGCCGCCCGCCGGCGCAGGCGAGCAGGCGGACGTCGTCGCCCTCGTAGACCGGCCAGAGGCGCCCGTCGTAGCTCGGCGAGAAGCCCTCGACCTCGGCGACGCCGAGCGCCTCGAGGCGCTCCCAGGGCGCCGCGAGGCGCCAGATCTGGCGCGTCCGGCGGGTCTCCTCGGGCGGGGCGAGGCGGCGCAGCGGGTAGTGCTCCGGTGGGTCGATCACCCGCGAGACGCAGAGCACGCTCCGCGCGTCGGCCGCGACGACGAGTCCCTCGGCGGCGCAGGAGAAGCTCCGCGTCGCCGCGCCGCGGTCGATCACGGCGACGCTCGACCCGAGCGCCGCGACGATACGCCCGTCGACCGGCGCGGCGTCGCAGATCGGCGCCGGGAGATCGCACGCGAGCGCCCAGGGCGGCATCCCGGCAGTATGGCCGGCCCGCGCGGGGCCCGTCGAGCCTCAGGGCGGCGGGGCGGGCGTTCGCGGGGTCCGTCGCCGCGCGGCGGGGGGCTCGCTCGGCTCCGCGTCCTCCAGGCGCGCGAGCGAGGGCGGGCGTTCGCCTTGCAGGCGGCGCGCGACGCCCTCGGCCGCCCGCATCACCCGCAGCAGGTTGCGGCCGGCCAGCTTCTCGAGCTCCTCGTCGGTCCAGCCGCGGCGGGCGAGCTCGGCCAGCAGGTGCGGGTAGCGCGAGACGTCCTCGAGGCCGAGGGGGACCCCGCTCATGCCGTCGAAGTCGCTGCCGAGGCCGACGTGGTCGACGCCAGCGACGCGGCGCACGTGCTCGACGTGGTCGGCGACCTGCGCCAGCGTCGCGCGCGGCGGCTGCTGCGCCTCGATCTCGGCGACGCGCTGGCGTCGCGCATCGGGGTCGCTGAGCCGCCCGGCGTCGGCGAGCGCCTCCTTGCGCGCCGCGCGGGCCGACGCGACCTCATCCGACACGTAGGCCGGCAAGAAGGTGACCATCACCAGCCCGCCCTGAGCGGGCAGGCGGCGGAGCACCTCGTCGGGGACGTTGCGGGCGACGTCGGTCAGCGCCCGCGCCGACGAGTGCGAGAAGATCACCGGCGCCTCGCTGACGCGCAGGGCGTCGTCCATGGTCGCCGGCGACACGTGCGAGAGGTCGACGAGCACCCCGAGGCGGTTCATCTCGCGCACGACCTCCTCGCCGAAGGCCGTCAGTCCGCCGTGGCGCGCCGGCAGCGCCGCGCAGTCGGCCCAGTCGGTGTGGACGTTGTGCGTGAGGGTCACGTAGCGGACGCCGAGCGCGTGGTACATCCGCAGCGTCGCCAGCGAGTTGGCGAGCGTGTGCCCGCCCTCGGCGCCGAGCAGCGACGCGATCTTGCCGGCGCGGAAGGTCCGCTCGAGGTCGTCGGCGGTGCCGACCCACTCGAGGTCCTGCGGGTAGCGCTCGATCATCCGCCGCGCGAGGTCGATCTGTTCGAGCTGGATCCGCACGCGGTCGCCGGCTGGGAGATCGCCGGGCACGTACACCGACCAGAACTGGGCCCCGACTCGACCCTCGCGCAGGCGCGGCAGATCCGTGTGCCCGCTGGTGCGCTGGGTCAGGTCGTAGGCGGCGACGTCGCTGGCCGCGCGCTCGCGGATCGTCCAGGGGAGGTCGTTGTGGCCGTCGACCAGGGGCACCCGCGCGAGCACGCCGTAGGCGCGCGCGAGCTCGGGGTCGGTCGTCGGTGGGAT
>CAZMML010000596.1:0-3391 GCA_964567335.1 uncultured Nannocystis sp.
AAGACGACCACGCTCGAGCAGGCCAGCGCGCTCCTGTGGCGGCACCCGCAGGTGCTCGCCGAGCTGCGTGAGCTCTTCGCCGTCCTCACCGGCCGCGTCGACCACCTGCACCACCGCCTCGACACCCACCCCGACGTCCCGCTCCAGGTCCACGCCCGCTACACCCGCATCGAGATCTTCGCCGCCTTCGGCGTCGGCGCCGGCGCCAGGGTGCACTCCTGGCAGACCGGCGTCCACTGGGCCAAGGAGGCGCGCGCCGACCTCCTCGCCTTCACCCTCGACAAGACCCGCGGCAACTTCTCACCGACCACGCGCTACCGCGACTACGCGATCAGCCGTGAGCTGATCCACTGGGAGAGCCAGTCGATGACCCGCGCCGCCAGCGAGACCGGCCAGCGCTACCAGCAGCACGCCCGACGCGGCACCGCGATCATGCTCTTCGCTCGCCTGCGCAGCGACGAGCGGGCCTTCTGGTTCCTCGGGCCGGCGACCTACGCGGGCCACAACTCCGAGGCGCCCATGCAGGTCACCTGGCGCCTGAAGCACCCGCTGCCCGGCGATCTCTTCGCCGCCTTCGCCGCCGCCGTCGCCTGAGCGCCGCGCCGGCGCGGTGACGAAACACAACACGCCCCCCGTGACGGGGGCGGCGCGCGCCGCTACCCTCCCGCCCTCGTGTCCCGCGCCGCCGACTCGCTGGCCGCCGCGCTCGCCGCCCTCCGCGCCCGCAAGCCCGCGCGGCTGGTCGGCGCCGTCGGCGGCTTCCGCGGCTACGCACTCGCCGCCGCCGCGCTCGAGGCCGACACGCTCGTCTTCACGGTCACGCCGGACGAGGCCAGCGCCCGCCAGCTCGCCGCGGACGCCGCCTTCTTCCTCGGCGTCGCCCCGCGCGACACCAGCGACGGCCCCGTCCTGCTGATCCCCGAGATCGAGACCTCGCCCTACGCCGACGCCGCCGCCGACCCTCGCGCCGTCGCCCTGCGCCTCGCCGCCCTCTTCCGGCTCGTCGACCCGCAGGCCGACCCGCCGGTGCTCGTCGTCGCCAGCGCGCACTCGCTGCTCCGCCTGGCGATCCCGCCGCGGACCTTCCTCGGCCTCTGCACCCGCTGGAGCGCCGGCGACGAGCTCGCCCGCGAGGACGCCGAGGCCGCGCTGCAGCGGGCCGGCTACACCCGCGTCGACCTCGTCGAGGACCCCGGCACCTACGCCGTCCGCGGCGGCGTCCTCGACCTCTTCGCCGGCTGCTCGCGCTTCCCCGTCCGCCTCGAGTTCGACGGCGACATGATCGAGCGCCTGCGCCTCTTCGACCCCGAGTCGCAGCGCAGCCTGCGGGAGGTCAGCGCCGCCGCGATCCACCCCGCGCGCGAGACCGTCGCCACCACAGGCGCCCCCCTGCGCGCCCGCGTGCTCGCCCTCGCCGACGCCGCGCTCGCGCCCTCGAGCAAGAGCCGCCAGATCACCGACAACCTCGAGCAGGGCCTCGAGTTCTTCGGCAGCGAGGCGCTGGTCCCGATCTTCCACGACGCCATGGCCCCGATCTGGGAGTTCCTCCCGCCGCGCGCGAGCTGGGTGATCGAGGAGCCCGAGGCGCTGATCCTCGCCGCCGAGGCGCTGCGGGCCGAGCGGGCCGAGCAGTACGCGCGCGTGCAGGCCGACCACGGCGTCGCCGCCCCGCCGGAGCAGTTCTACGCCCCGCCCGACGAGCTCGCGCGCCGCCTCCGCGCCGCCCCGCTCCACCTCACTCGGCTCCTCGTCGAGGGCCCGACCCCCGGTCCCGAGGGCAAGGTCCTCCCGACCAGCCCGCGCCGCGGCGAGGACGGCCGCCCCGCGCACTGGCTCACCCTCGGCTCCAACAAGGCGCTCCGCGTCGCCCTCGAGGCCGCCCGCGAGGGCCGCGGCGGCGAGCCGCTGCGCCCGCTCGCCGAGCGCCTGCGCGAGCTCCGGCCGGCCGACTCGGGGCAGGGCCTCTCGGACATGCTCCCCTGGCTCGCGCTCCTCGTGGTCCCGAGCAAGACCCAGGTCGAGCGCCTCGCGGGCGCCCTGCGCGGCTACGGGATCGTCACCGAGGCGCTCCCCGCCGACGCCACCCCCGCCCTCCTGCGCGCCCCCGAGGTCGGCGACACCCGCGTGGTGCTCGCGGTCGGCGAGCTCAGCGAGGGCTTCGAGCACCCGGGCGCGCGCCTCCTCGTCCTCACCGAGCTCG
Source organism: uncultured Nannocystis sp. (assembly GCA_964567335.1). Classification (GTDB taxonomy): domain Bacteria; phylum Myxococcota_A; class Polyangia; order Nannocystales; family Nannocystaceae; genus Nannocystis. The sequence continues at coordinate 2,201 of CAZMML010000596.1, forward strand.
ACCTCTTCGGCAAGTCGACCCGCCGCTCGCGCGCCCGCCGCCGCGCCGGCCTCGCCAGCCTCTCGCAGCTCAGCGTCGGCGACTACGTCGTCCACCTGCAGCACGGCGTCGGCCGCTACCTCGGCCTCGTCCAGCTCCAGCTCGGCGGCGTCCCCGGCGACTTCGTCCACCTCGAGTACGCCGGCGGCGACAAGCTCTACCTCCCCGTCTACCGCCTCCACGAGATCGAGCGCTTCGTCGCCGCCGAGGCCAAGCCGCCGAAGCTCGACAAGATGGGGGGCAGCACCTTCATCGTCAAGTCGAACCGGGTCAAGGCCGAGGTGCGGCAGATGGCCGAGGAGCTGCTGCAGCTCTACGCCCAGCGCGAGGCGACCCCCGGCGTCGCCTACCCCGGCCCGGACGCGCTCGACGAGGCCTTCGCCGACAGCTTCCCCTTCCAGGAGACCCCCGATCAGGCGCAGGCGATCGGTGACACCCAGGCCGACCTCGGCAAGGCGCGCGCCATGGACCGCCTGATCTGCGGCGACGTCGGCTTCGGCAAGACCGAGGTCGCGCTGCGGGCCGCCTTCCGGGTCGCCAAGAGCGGCAAGCAGGTCGCCGTCCTCGCGCCCACCACCGTGCTCGTCCAGCAGCACGCGAGCACCTTCCGCGAGCGCCTCCAGCCCTTCGAGCTCCGGGTCGAGGCGCTGAACCGCTTCGGCTCCGAGCGCCAGCACAAGCGCGTCGTCCAGGACATCCTCGCCGGCGGCGTCGACGTCGTCGTCGGCACCCACCGCCTCCTCAGCAAGGACGTCCGCTTCAAGGACCTCGGGCTCGTCATCATCGACGAGGAGCAGCGCTTCGGCGTCGCCCACAAGGAGCGCTTCAAGAAGTTCAAGGCGCAGGTCGACGTCCTGACCCTCTCGGCGACCCCGATCCCGCGGACCTTGCACATGTCGCTGCTCGGCCTGCGCGAGATCAGCATGATCTCCACCCCGCCCGTCGACCGCCTCGCCGTCCGCACCGCGATCGTCCGGATCGGCGACGCCGTGCTCGAGGAGGGCGTCACCCGCGAGCTCGCCCGCGGCGGCCAGGTCTTCTACGTCGTCCCGAAGATCCTCGGCATCGAGGAGCACGCGCTGCGGATCCGCGAGCTCGTCCCGCACGCGCGCGTGCTCGTCGCCCACGGGCAGATGCCCGAGGAGCTGCTCG
>CAZMML010000597.1:0-3385 GCA_964567335.1 uncultured Nannocystis sp.
TCCGCCGCCGCGCGCGTGCGGTCGGACGCCTCGCACCCGGCCCCGACCAGGAGCCACACCCACCAGAAGCTCCGCACACGCACCTCCTCGATGGGCGCAGCGTACCACAGCGCCGCCCCCCCGCGCACTTCCCGTATACTCCGGCCGCGTGTCCGTCCTGCGCACGATCGTCAGCTCCTCGCGAGCGCTCGTCACCGGCGCCAAGGACGTCGCCCGCTTCCGCGAGATCGCCACCGCCTTCGTCCGCCACGGCTTCGGCTGGTTCGTCGCCCAACTCCGTCTCCGACGCGAGCTCCAGCTCGAGCTCGAGGGCGGCGAGCTGACCCGCGCCGCGCTCGGGAGCGCCGACACCGGCCGCCGCCTCGTCGCCGCCTTCTCCCAGCTCGGGCCGACCTTCATCAAGCTCGGCCAGATCCTCTCGACCCGCCCAGACCTCCTCTCCGAGTCCGTGATCGCCGAGCTCACGCGCCTCCAGGACCAGGTCGCGCCCTTGCCCTTCGACCAGGTCGCCGCGCAGCTCCGCGCCAGCCTCGGGCCGCGGTGGCGCGAGAACTTCTCCGAGATCGACGAGACCCCGCTCGCCTCCGCCAGCATCGCCCAGGTCCACCGCGCGACCCTCCAGAGCGGCGAGCGCGTCGCCCTCAAGGTCCAGCGCCCCGGGCTGCGGCCGAAGATCGAGAGCGACCTCAACATCCTCATGATCATCGCCAGCAACGTCGAGGAGGCCTTCGACGAGGCCGCCGCGATGGACCTCCTCGGCGTGATCCGCGGCTTCGCCAAGTCGCTCGCGCAGGAGCTCGACTTCACCATCGAGGCCCGCAACATGGCCCGCTTCGCCCGCAACTTCGCCGGCGACCCGCAGGTCTCGATCCCCCGCGTCTACCAGGCGCTCTCCACCGCCGAGGTCCTCTGCATGGAGTTCGTCGAGGGGCGCAAGTTCAGCGAGGTCCTGCAGTCCGGCGAGGACATCAAGCCCCTGGTCGAGGTCTACTTCCGCGCCGCCTACAAGATGCTCTTCATCGACGGCTTCTTCCACGGCGACCTGCACCCCGGCAACGTCTTCGTGCGTGAGGGCGGCCTGGCGATCATCGACTGCGGCATGGTCGGGCGCCTCTCGCCGACGCAGAAGGACAAGCTGATCGACATCCTCTGGGCGGTGATGAGCGAGGACATGGAGTCGCTCGCGCGCTCGTTCTACGCGCTGGCGATCCCCAGCGGCGGCAAGGTCGACTACCTCGCCTTCGAGGCCGACGTCATCGAGATCGCCGAGCGTTACCTCGGCGGCGTCCCCCTCTCGGAGATCCAGATGGGCGAGCTCTTCTCCGAGCTCGTCGCCGGCGCCACGCGGCACCGCGTGCGCATGCCGACCGACTTCACGATGATGTTCAAGGCGATCCTCACCACCGAGGGCCTCGCCCGCTCGATCGCCCCCGACGTCGACCCGATCGAGCTCGCCCGCCCCTTCATCACCAAGATGGTCGAGGAGCGCTACTCCCCCGAGCGCCTCAAGCAGACCCTGGTCGCCGACTTTCACCTCCTCTCGCGCGCCGCCCACAGCCTCCCCGCCAAGCTCCCCGCGCTGCTCGAGGACATCCACGAGGGCAAGCTCGCCGTCGGCATCGCCCCCGGCTCGCTCAAGCAGCTCCACGACGCCGCCGACCGCCGCACCCACCAGGGCGTGCGCGCCGCCCTCACCATCACCTGCCTCGCCTGCGGCACCTACGCCCTGAGCCTCGGGAACCTCGCCGCGTCCCCGCTCGGGATCCCCTGGCTCTCCACCGTCTTCTACGCCGCCGCCCTCTACGGCGTCCTCGGCCTGCGCTGGCGCGGCTAGATCGGGTCGATTCCGGAATTCGCCTCTCAAGATGGGGAGGGTCGCGGAGCGCCGCGATGTTCGGGCCCGATGCGTGCGACTTCGTCGCCCCCATCTCGGCCCTCCGATCGCGGCGCCCCGAGAGCCCACCCCATCCAGGGGCCAACTCCTGAAAGACGCGCGGCGCCGGTCGTGGGCTCCGCTGATGGGTCTCCAGGGTACCCGTGAGAGGTCCGACTGGGGGCCGCCCTTCGGCCGTCCCCCAGCCGGTTCCACCTGAACATCGGTCCGGCGCGCGTGGTGAACGCGGATGGTCCAAGTCCCCGGGGGGTTGAACGCGGGCGGCGAGGGTCGCAGGCTCGCCCGACGAGTCAGTGGGAGCTCGCGTTGTTCGGCGTCAGGTGTGCGGGGCTCTCACGGATGAGGTCGGGGTGCGTGATGGAGTCGCGGGCGCAGGCGGGGCGGAGCCCGTTCGTCGCGCGTTGGGACGAGTCCATCGCGGCGAGTGAGCGCCGAGCACGTGAAACGGGGGCCCGCCCTCCGCGGGGGCCCCTTTCCGCCGCCGCCGGGCCTCGCCAGGGACGTTGCGGGCCCGCGTGCGCGCGCTCGGTGGCCCCGCGTGCGCGCTCGATCCGGGTCAGGCCGGGCGGGCGGAGCGGCGGAGGCCGCGGCCGATCAAGTACTGCTCGGTGCTGGTCGCGCGGGTGTTCTTCGCGTGGTAGGCGCGCGACTCCTGGAAGGCCGCACGGAACCGTCGCAGCAGCTCGGGGAAGCCGCCGCCCTGGAAGACCTTGGCGACCAGGTGGCCGCCTGGTCGAAGGACCAGGCTGCCGAGCTTGAGCGCGCGCAGGCACAGCTCCTCGCTGCGCGTGACGTCGCTGTGGCGATCGCCGGTGGTGTGGGGCGCCATGTCGCTGATCACGACGTCAAAGGGCGGGAGATCGGGGTCCGGGGTCCAGGTCATCACGTCGGCGACCCGGTGCTCGACGTTGGCCGGGAAGCTGAGCTGGACCGGGCGCAGGTCGAGGCCGAGGACCCGGCCGGCGTCGCCGACGCGCTCCGAGGCGTACTGCATCCACGAGCCAGGCCAGCAGCCGAGGTCGAGGACCCGGGCGCCAGGGCGGAGGAGGTGGAAGCGGCGGTCGATCTCCTCGAGCTTGTAGATGGCGCGCGCGGCGTAGTTCTCCTGCTTGGCGCGCTGGTAGGCGGCGTCGTGGCGGGAGGCGCGGTCGCTGAGGCGGTGGCGGGTCATGCGAGAAAGCGGGCGGACCGGCGCTCCACAGGAGGCCGGTCCGACGAGAGGTCCCGAGGGACAGGTCCTCAGGGCTTGTTGGTGCCGGCGCGGATCGCCGGCTTGATCGCGAGGCGGATCGTGAGGACGTCGTTGCGCGCGCCGGGGACCGGGCCTCGGACGGCGATCAGGCCGCGCTCGGCGTCGACGCGGACGACCTCGAGGTTCTGCACGGTGACGCGGTCGTTGCCCATGTGGCCGGTCATCCGCTTGCCGCGGTGGACGCGGCCGGGGGTCTTGCGGCAGCCGATCGAGCCGCCGTGGCGGAAGAACTCGTGCTG
>CAZMML010000598.1:0-3383 GCA_964567335.1 uncultured Nannocystis sp.
AGTCGCGCAGCGGACGCGGCGTCCGCGGATCCGCTAGGGGGCGCCGTGATCCCGCCTTTGCGAGCGCCGACCGGTCCGGTGGCTGCTTCCGCGTCGCGCGGCGGCCCAGCCAAGGTAGCTCCCTCGGTCGTGATGCGACCGATGGAGCCGCTGGTCGCTCCAGTCGCGCCGCCCTCGTCGCCTGCCACCGCGTCCGGGAACGCGGCGGCGGCTCGATCGCCCTCGGTGCCGACGCCCGCGGCAGTGATCCCGCCGCTGCGCAAGCCCTCCGAGGCGGTCGCGGCGGCGAAGGCCGCGCCCGCCGCGAACGAGAGTCCAGCGCCTCCGGCGGCGCAGTCGCCGAAGCTGGCGGTGGTCGAGGCAGTCCCTCCGAGCATGTCCGATGCGCCAGCGAAGGCGCGCCCCGAGCGTTCGCCGCCAGAGGTGTCGCCAGCGGTCCTGCGCTCGGCGGCGCTCCGTGGCGCGGAGCCGGCGGCGCTCTCGGACGCGCCGAGCGAGTCGATCCTCGCCGAGCTCCCGCGCAGGCGGGTGCCGTGGGTAGCGATGCTCGGGGTCGGCGCGGTGATCGCCGCGGGCGCTGCAGCGTACATCCAGACCCAGCCAGACGCGTTGCCGCCGACGACCGCGCGCGCGAACCCGCAGAGCTCCGGCGGGGCGACGGAGCCTCCGAGCTCCTTGCCGCCGCCGACCAAGGTGGCCGTCGCGCCGACGCCGCCGACACCGGATGAGCGGGGCTCTGCGGTCACGAGCCCGGAGCCCCCGCCCGTCGAGCCGCCCGTCGAACCTCCTCCGACCGCGACCGATCCGCTGGCTGTCCCAACGGACACGCCACCCGCGCCGGGCGACGCGCCCGGGAAGAAGGACGAGAAGAAGAAGAAGAAGAAGAAGAACGGCTCGCGGCGCGACGTGGAGCCCGAGGAGGAGGAGGAGGACGTGTTCGATCAGCTGCGGAAGCACATGGAGGCGAAGAAGGCGGCCGAGGAGGCCCGCGCCGCCAGCATTACGCCCGCGCCCGCGGCCACGCCGACGCCCACCAAGGCCGACGATGCCGCGCGGGCCAAGGACACCCTCGACCGCGCGCGCCAGGCCGCCACCCAGGGGAACCACGCTCTCGCGTACTCGCTGGCGAAGCAGTCTTACGGGATCGTGAAGACGAGCGACGCCCTCGAGCTGATGGGGGTGTACGCCTGCAAGGCAGGCAACGCCGACAACGCCCGGAGCGCCGCCAATCAGCTCGCCGGGTCGCGCCGCACGGCGATCGTCGACGCCTGCGCCAAGAGCGGCATCACGATCTAGCTTGCGCGCGCCGGTGTAGGCTCCGCCCCGAGTCGGCCTCGCCCGCGGAGGAGAACCGCGGGCGAGGGCGGCGTTAGCGCCGGACGAAGTGAGCTGCGAGGCGGCGGATCTCTCGCATCAAGCGGTTGCGGGAGTACATCCCCTTCTGGATCACCTGCTCGACGCGCCCGCTGAGCCGCTCCCAGTCCTCTCGCGCGAGCTCCTGCGCGGACATCACGGCGACTGGGACCCGCACGAACTCGGGGCGGCCGCGGATCTGCGAGAGGATCTGGTAGCCGTCGATCCCGGGGATCTTGAGGTCGAGGAGGATGAGCCCTGGACGGCTCTGCTGGATCATGTCGAGCGCCTGTTGGCCCGTGGTGGCGGCGCGCACCGACCAGTTCTCCTCGAGCAGGGTCCGCTGCAGGAGGTCGCGCAGCGCCTCGTCGCCCTCGACGACGAGGATGTACCCGTCGCGCACCGGGACGAGGCGTTGGATGCTCGCCAGGACCTGCTCGCGCCGCAGCGGCTTGGTCAGGTAGTCGTCGGCGCCGAGCGCCATGCCGAGGGGCTTCTCGTCGAGCATGCTGACGATGACCACCGCCGTCTCGCGCAGCTCGGGGTCGGCGCGGATCGCCTGGAGTACGGCCCATCCGTCCATCCCGGGCATCATGATGTCGAGCGCGATGACGACGGGTCGCAGCTTCCGCGCCAGCGCCAGGCCCTCCTTGCCCGAGGCCGCCCCGTAGACCTCGAGGCCCTCGCGGCTCAAGATCCGCTCCATCATGTCGTAGACGTTGGGGTCGTCGTCGATGACGAGCATCGCCTGGGGCGCCGCGTCGTTGCCCCGCGGAGGGATCACCGGCTCGCGTGCCTCCTCGAGCGCGACGGCCTGGCCGATGACCCGCGCGGGGAGTCGCACGCGGAAGGTCGAGCCGACGCCCGGCTCGCTCACGACGGAGATCTCGCCGGTCATCATCTGGCAGAAGCGGCGGCTGATGGCGAGCCCGAGGCCGGTCCCACCGTACTTGCGGGTCGTCGAGGAGTCGGCCTGGTAGAAGGTCTGAAAGAGTTGGCTCGTCTGCTCGGCGGACATGCCGATCCCGCTGTCGGCGACGGCGAACTCGAACCAGTCCTGCGAGGGCTCGCCGCTCGCGTTGGCGATCCGCCGCGCCTCGAGCGCGATGCGCCCGCGCTCGGTGAACTTCGCGGCGTTGCTGAGCAGATTAAAGAGGATCTGGCGGACCTTGGTGAGGTCGCCCGTCATCTCGCCCAACTCCCCGGCGACGTGCACGTCGAAGGTGTTTTGGTTCTGCTCGATGAGGCGCTGCGCGGTCGCGACGACGTCGGTCAGCATCGCCCGCACGGAGAACGTCTCGATGTGCAGCTCCATGCGGCCGGCCTCGATCTTGGAGAGGTCGAGGATGTCGCTGATGATGCCGAGGAGGTGGTTGCCCGCGGTGTGGATCTTGCGGATGTCGGTGGCGACCTGGTCGCTCTTCCCGCGGAGCTCGTCGAGGACGATCTCGCTGTAGCCGATGATGGCGTTGAGCGGGGTCCGGAGCTCGTGGCTCATGTTGGCGAGGAAGGCGCTCTTCGCTCGACTCGCCTCGATCGCCTCGTCGCGGGCGGCCTCCAGGCGCTCGTTGAGCTCGCGGAGGCGCCGCTCCGAGCGCACGCCCTCGCTGACGTCGGTCGCCACGCCGATCGCGCCGAGCTGCTGCCCGCGCTCGTCGTAAAAGGGAGCCGTCCAGGTCTCGAAGTGGCGGTCGGTGAACTCGAAGACGCCGCGCAGCGAGAGCCCCTTGAGCGCGCGCCGCACCCCGTCGAGCAGCGCGGGCAGGCCGGCGAACACCTCGTAGACCGACTCGCCCGCGTGGTTGCGCGCCTCGATCCCGAGGGCCGAGAGCCCGCGTCCCTCGAGCAGGAGCAGCGCGCCGCGGCCGTCGGTCGCGAAGAGGACGATCGGCACGTTCGCGACGACGCTGCGCAGGACCTCGCTCCGGAGCGCCTCGCGGTGGAGCGCGGCGGGGTCGTCGGCGGGGCGACCCCGGAGGCACACCGTGCCGTCGGCGTCGCGGGCCAGGGTCCACGCGACCGCGCGGTCA
>CAZMML010000599.1:0-3383 GCA_964567335.1 uncultured Nannocystis sp.
CGGTGCGTCAGCGTGGGATCGGACGGCGAGGCCTCCGGGGGGAGCGCGTGCGTCAGCGCCGCGAGCTGGGGGAGGGCGGCGAGGGCCTGGAGGCCCTCCGGGCCGATGTCGCGCTGACGGATCTCCAGCGACTCGAGCCGCGCCAGCTTCGCCAGCCCCGCGAGTCCGCCGCCGGTGATCTTCGACTGTAGCAGGGCGAGGCGTCGCAGCCCGAGCTGCCGCCCGAGGGTCTTCAGGGCGCTGTCTCCGAGGCCAGGGCACGCGCACGAGAACTCCTCGAGCGGGAGGTCGCGGACGTAGAGCGGGCTGTAGTCGTTGAAGGTGGAGCCCCGCCAGTCGAGGCGGCGCAGCCCGGCGAGGGGCTTGAGCTGGTGCAGGGAGAAATTGCCGACGCGCGTGTCGATCAGCCGGACCTCCTCGAGCCGCGCCGCCTCCGCGACCTTGAGCATCGCCTCGTGCCCCGCCCACGCGCCCTCGAGCGCCAGCGAGCGGAGCTGTCCGAGCGCCGGGATCGCCGCCGCGAGGCTCGAGTCGGTGTCGAGGTCTCGCAGCGTGAGCGCCTCGATCCTGGCGCGGGCGAGGAGCGACGAAGGCTCGGCTCCGGGGGCGACGCGCGTCAGCGTCAGCGAGCGCAGGGCCGGGAGCGCGGCGATCTGTCCCATCACGACGCCGTCGAGCGTCAGGTCGGCGAGCTCGAGCGAGTGCAGGCCGGGGAGGGCGGTGAGCCCCGAGCGAGCGGCGGTCGGGCACCCCGAGAGCCGGAGTTGGGTCAGCGCCGGGACCCGCTCCGCGAGGCGGAGGAGGTCGAGCTCGGCGCATGCCTGGCCATAGTCGAGGTCTTCACGCAGGTCGCCGGCGCGTGCGCGCCGGTCCTCGAGCGAGAGCGCGAGGTCCAGAGCGACGAGATCCCCGAGTTCGGCCTCGACCAACTCGCGCGGGTGGTGGACCCTGAGGTGTCGCGGGGGCACCTTGGGGGTTGGCGTCGACACCAGCGGGGGCGGAGGCTCCGGCGCGGGCTGCGCTTCTACCGGCGCCGGCGGGGCACCGCAGGCGAAGAGACATGCTCCGAAGAACAGGTTTGGGGCGCGCCTCATCCGCGGGCTCCGAAGAGGCGACGAGCGTTGGCAGAGGTGGCCGCGGCGAGCTCGGAGAGGGGCATCTCGCGGGCCTGGGCGACCGCGCGGGCGACTTCGACGACGAAGGCGGGCTCGTTGCGGGCGGGTCGGCGGGAGAAGGGCGTCTGGTCCGGCGAGTCGCTCTCGAGCAGGAGGCGATCGAGGGGGATGGTCCGCGCCGCGAGGACCGGTCGCCGAGCCCCCGGCAGCGTGATCGACCCAGCCAGGGAGATGGCGTGCCCGAGCCGGCAGAAAGCCGGGACCATCTCGGCGCTGCCCGAGTAGCTGTGGAGGATCGAGGGCGGCACCGCCTCCTCCTGGAGCACCTCGAGCATCACCGCGTGCGCTCGGATGTTATGGAGGATCAAGGGGAGGCCGGTTCGTCGCGCCAGGTCGCAGTGCGCCCGCAAGACCTGGATCTGGCGCTCACGCGAGGCCCCGGCTCCGAGGGCGCCGAAGTCGAGGCCACACTCGCCGATCGCCACCATGCCCTGGGGTGCGGCAGCCACAAGCGCGCGGAGTTCCTCAAGTGCGCGCTCATCGCAGATGGGGTCCATGGACGGCAGGGCCTGAGGGTGGATCCCCAGAGCAGTGTGGAAGCACACCCGAGGCTCAAAAACGCGCAACTCCGTTGCGCACGTGAGGAGATCGCCCCAGCTTGTGGGTTCGATGCCGGGGATCAGAATTGCCGAAATTCCAGCCTCTGCGGCCCGAAGAGCGGCAAGTCGCTGTTCCGCGCGATCCCCAAAGCGGGGCGTGTCCAGGTGCGCGTGAGTGTCCACGAGATTCATCTGTTTCTAGCCGTGGATATAGATTCGCGGATTTGACGCACCTAGGGTCATTATGTACAACCACCAGCCCGTAAGCGCAGCCCAGTTGTGGCTTACGGAGCCCATCTTAGGCCAGAAACAGGGAAGTCCATGTCAACCACACGAATTGAGCGCGTTCTTCGCCACGACGGGATCGTGGCGGTGTTGGACCAGACTGCGGAACAGGCCCAGGCTGGCGACGCGGCATGGGTCGGGGAGGAGAAGTGGAAGCCGATCGTGCTCGAGGCCGTGAAGCTGCGCCAAGTTGCGGGGGAGCCGGCGGTCCGGATCCTCGTCGGCGAGCACGCCATCCTGGTCGCGGGCGACGACAAGCACGTCGTCGGGGTCGTCTTCATCAAGGGGCACCCGGTCGTCAAGTCGGTGGTGCGCATGGTCCGTCAGCTCATGCGGCTACCGGCGAGCGCGGTTCCGGCGCTCTAGGCTACCGTCTGCAGATGCGTCAAGGCGCGCCTTCGGGCGCGCTTCCGTTTTTGGGCTACCTTCGGGCGTGATTTCCGATCTCGCAGCGCTGTACTCAGCCCTCGTCGAGGCCCTCGGCGTCGAGCGGGTCGTCTCAGAGCCCGCGGAGCTCGCCTTCTTCGGCGCCGACCGCTGCCGGGGGGGATGGCCTGTACGCCCCTCCTTCGTGGTGTTTCCGGGGACGATCGCGGAGGTGCAGGCGGTCGTGCGGGCCTGCTCCGCTCGGCGGGTGCCGATCGTCCCCTCTGGCGGTCGGACGGGTCTGGCCGGGGCCGCGACCGCGACCGCCGGTGAGGTCGTGCTCTCGCTCGAGCGGATGCGGCGGATCCTCGCGGTCGACACAGCCGCGCGGACGCTCCGGTGCGAGCCAGGCGCCACCCTTCAGTCGGTTCAGGAGGCGGCGGCGGCGGTGTCGCTGCTCTACCCCGTCGACTACGCGGCGAAGGGGAGCGCCCAGATCGCCGGGAGCCTCGCCACCAACGCCGGGGGCGTCAAGGTCCTCCGCTACGGGCTGACCCGCGACTGGGTCCTCGGCCTCAAGGTCGTCCTCGCCTCGGGTGAAGTGCTCGAGCTCGGCGGGGCGCTGGTGAAGAACAACACCGGCTACGACCTGCGCCAGCTCTTCATCGGCAGCGAAGGGACGCTCGGGGTGATCGTCGAGGTGACGCTCCGACTCTGCCGTCCGCCCGCCGACAGCGTCGTCGCCCTGTGCGCCCTCGGCTCGGATGAGCGGGTCCTCGACCTCTTCGCGCGAGTGCGCCAGAGCGGGCTGACTCTCTCGGCCTTCGAGTGCCTCGACCACGGCTGTCTCGAGCACGTGCTCACCCATCGGCGCGGCGATCCTCCCTTCGCCCGCGCCGCGCCGCGTTATGTGCTCGTCGAGGTCGAAGTGGGGGAGGCGGGGGCTGCCGCCCTCGAGCGTGTCCGCGACGAGCTCGGCGCGTGCCTCGGAGACGCCCAGGAGGCCGGTGAGATCGAC
>CAZMML010000600.1:0-3378 GCA_964567335.1 uncultured Nannocystis sp.
GGCGCGGTCGAGGAAGTAGGTCGCAGGGCCGAGCTGGACCAGGAGCTCGAGCGCGAGCTGGACCTCGGGCGAGGCGAGGCGCGGCGCGTCGCGCAGGTCGGCGAAGGAGCGCCCGGCGAGCGCCGCGTCGACCTCCGTCCGCTCGCGCTCGAGGGCCGCGGCGAGCGCGTCGGGGCCGGAGGGGAGCTCGACGCCGAGGCGGGCGAGGCCCTCGCGACCGGCGGCGAGGGCGGCCACGAACTCGCCGCGGAGCGAGCGGAGGGCGACCTGAAGCGCGGACGCGCGGGCGAGGTCGCCGGCCGGACGTCCCGAGGCGGCGAGCGAGGCGAGGCGGCGCTCGGCGTCCTCGTGGCGGCCGCAGAGCCCCTCGCACTCGGCGAGGTGGAGGTGGATCTCGAAGGAGAGCGGGTCGTCGTCGTCGACCAAGGCGGCGGCGGCGGCGAGGAGGCCGCGCGCGGAGGCGAAGTCGGCGGCGGACCTGGCGAGGAGGCCGGCGCGGAGGTCGAGGGCGGCGAGCTGGCGGCGCTCGGGGCCGGGCGGGAGGGCGGCGGCGCCGCGGCCGAGGTGGTCGGTGATCTCGAAGAGCGCGCGGTCGGTCGGCGGGTCGCCGGCCCGCGCGAGGAGGATCCGCCCGAGCTGCAGGTGCCGCGCGCGCCGCTCGTCGTCGTCGAGGCGGGCGTAGGCGGCCTGCCGCACGCGCTCGTGGACGAAGCGCATGGCGTCGCCGAGGGTGGCGACGAGCCCGGCGCGGCGCGCCGGGCGGAGGTCGTCGCGGGCCGCCCGCGCGGAGCCGCCGCGCAGCTCGGCGAGGGTGGCGAGGTCGAAGCGGGGGCCGATGAGGGCCGCCAGCTCGAGCGCGGCGCAGGTCTGCCGGGGCAGCCTGGAGAGGGCGCTCGCCATCAGCTCGGCGACCTTGGCGGAGACCTCGGCGGCCGCGAGGGCGGCGAGGTCAGCGCGCCAGCGACGAGCGTCGGGGTCCCAGCGGAGGTGCCCGGCGTCGCGGGCGGCGCGGAGGAACTGGGCGGTCGCGAAGGGGTTGCCGCCGGCCTTGTCGCGGACGATCCGCGCCAGCGGGCGCAGCTCGTCGGCCTCGTCGCCGGTGGCGTCGGCGAGGAGCTCGGCGAGGTCGGCCTCGGCGAGCGGATCGAGGGTCAGCGCGTGGAGGATCGAGGCGCCGCGCAGACGCTCGAGGCTGGCGGCGAGCGGGGTCCCTTCGAGCTCCTCGGGGCGCGCCGCGAGGAGGACGAGGAGGTGGCGGGTCGGTCCGGCGAGCACGCGCTCGAGCAGGCGCAGCGAGGCCTCGTCGGCGCGGTGGGCGTCGTCGATGACGAGCGCGAGCGGGTGGTCCGCGGCGGCGAGGACCGAGATGAGCTCGTCGACGGCGAGCGCGAGCCGGTTCTGCGCCTCGATCGGGCCGACCTCCGGCGCCGGCGCGCCCTCGCCGAGGAGGAGCGCGAGCTCGGGGACGAGCCCCGCGAGGGCCGACGCGTGGGGGCCGAGCGCGGCGGACCGGCGCTCGCGCCAGCGGGAGAGGGCGGCGCTCGTCACGCCGAGGAGCTGCCGCAGCAGCTCGCCGAGGGCGCGGCCGAGCGACGCGAAGGGGACGCCGGCGGCGCCGGGCTCGCCGCGCGCGACCCCGAAGAGCCAGGCCTCCGCGGCGGCGTCGCGGCGGAGGGCGTCGAGGAGGGCGGACTTGCCGGCGCCCGCCTCGCCGAGGAGCGCGACGCAGGCGTGGGCGCCGGCCCGCACGCGCGCGAGGTCGGCGAGGAGGGCGGCGAGGAGGGGCTCGCGGCCGTGGAGGCGCCGCGGCGGGCGCAGCTCGGCGCCCAGGTCGCGCCGGCCGGGCTCCCAGTCGGGGTCCTCGTCGCCGCGGAGGTGCGCGAGGCACTGACGAAGGTCGGCCGCCAGCGCCAGCGCGTCCTGGTAGCGCTCCTCGGGGGACTTGTGGAGGAGGCGCTCGACGATCGCGGAGAGGGCGGCGGGCAGCTCGGGCCGGAGCTCGTGCGCGGGGCGAGGGGCCCGCGCGAGGTGGCCGTGGATCAGCGCGATCGCGTCGCCGGCGAAGAGGGGCGCGCCGGTCACGGCCTCGTAGAGGGTGGCGCCGAGGGAGTAGAAGTCGCTGCGGTGATCGACGCCGCGGCCGGTCCGGCCCGACTGCTCCGGCGACAGGTACGCGGTGATCTCGGCGACCTCGTCCGCGGCGCCGAGGCCGAGGAGGACGGCGCCGCTCGGGCGTACGACCACGCGCCGCGGCTCGGGCGCGCGGTGGACGACGCCGCGGCCGTGCAGCTCGGCGAGGGCCTCGGCGAGGGACGCGCCGAGCTCGAGCGCCGCCTCGATCGCGAGCGGCCCCGAGCGCAGGAGCTCGGCGAGGGTCGGGCCGCCGAGCTCCTCGAGGACCAGCGCGAGGGCGTCGCCCGCGTCGACGAGCCCGAGCGTTCGCACCACCGCGGCGCCCTCGAGGTCGCGGAGGAGGTCGTACTCGCGGTGCAGCCGCGCCCTCGCGGCGGGGGGCGCGACCTTCAGGGTGACGGGGGAGCCGTCCGAGGCGCGGCCGCGGTAGAGCGCGCCGCCAGGGTCCTCGTCCAGGAGCGCGAGCGGCGTGAAAGAGGCGATCTCCCGCATCGCGGGGGAGCCTAGGCGAGCGGCTTGTAGTAGAAGCGCTCGTGGATGACCTGTCCGTCGCGCCAGCGCCGGGCGGCGACCTGGGTCGTGCGGACGCGGAAGCCGCCCTTGAAGGAGATGTCGAAGATCCACTCGCTGTAGGAGAGGTCGTCGGCGACGGCGACACCGTGAAGCGAGACCTCGTGCATCTGCTCGACGTTCTCGACGAACTTCTGCTCGCGCGCGCGGTTGGCGGCCTTGCCCTCGCAGGGCGGGTCCGTGTTCTCCTGCATCACCACGTCCTCGTGGTAGAAGCGTTCAAAGGCGGGCAAGATCTCGCCCGCGAGGATCATGTCGTTGAGCTGGCGCTCGAGCTCGCCGAGTTCGCTGGATCGCATCGGTCCTCCTCTACTCTTGACATCATACCCCGCAGCCCGGAGAGACCCGCTCGCGTGCCGCTAACAGGGCCTCGCGCGAGGGCGAGCCGCCGGCGCGAGGAGCGCCCTTCCGCTCCGCGAGGTCAGCGTGAGGGTGGGGCGAGGCCTGCGGCGACGAGGGCGGCGACCAGCTCGTCGTCCGCGAGCGCGACCGGGTTTCCCTTCATGCTGCTCGCGCGGCGCGCCTTGGACAGGAGTTCGGGGAGGTCCGCGACCGTGAGGCCGAGCTCGCCGAGCGGACGGATCCGCAGGTCGTCGGCGAGGGCGAGGGCCCACGCGACGCCGTCCTCGGCCGTCGCGCGGGGGTCTCCGGTCACCATGCGGGCGACCTCGCGGT
>CAZMML010000601.1:0-3377 GCA_964567335.1 uncultured Nannocystis sp.
GGCGGCGAATCATCTGTACTATCACGGTACAAATGCCCCGACCGACCCTGACCGGCACGCTCCCCAACCTCGAGGCGTTCTGCGCCACCTACGAGACCGGCAGCTTCACCGGCGCCGCGAAGGCGCTGTCGGTGACGCCGCAGGCGATCAGCCGCGGGGTGTCGCGGCTCGAGGGCTCGCTCGGCGTGACGCTGTTCCGGCGGACGACGCGGAGCCTCGCGGCGACCGAGGAGGCGCGCCGGTACTACGACCTCTGCGTGCAGGCGATCACGCTGCTCGCGGAGGGCGAGCGCGGGCTCCAGGCGGGGCAGCGGGCGCTCGCGGGGCGGGTGCGGCTCAGCGTCGGGACGACCTACGCGCATCACCGGCTCCTGCCGGTGCTGGGGGAGTTCCGCCTGCGCTACCCGGGGATCGCGGTCGAGCTCCACGTCTCCAACCACAACGTCAGCTTCGTGCGCGACGGCTACGACCTGGCGATCCGCATGGGCGACATCGACGACTCGGGCCTGGTGTGCCGGCGGCTCGGGGACTTCGCGCTCGGGGTCTACGCGAGCCCGAGCTACCTCGCCCGCCACGGGGAGCCGCAGCGCCCCGAGGAGCTGGACCGGCACACGTGCATCACCTTCTTGATGCCGCGGACCGGGCGGACGCTCCCGTGGGCGTTCGGCGCGGACCCGGGCAAGTACGTGCCCGCCGCCGCGTACCAGTGCTCGGACGACTTCCTGGCCGCGGTGACCCTCGCCCGCGCCGGGGTCGGGCTGGTCCAGGCCTACGACTTCATCGTCGCGGCGGACCTCGCCCGCGGGGACCTGGTCGAGGTGCTGCGCTCCTTCCGCGGGCAGAGCCGACCCTTCTCGCTGGTGTACCCGCGCGACGGCGCGGTGACCCGGGCGACGCGGGCGATGATCGACTTCATCGTCGCAACCTCCCCGCGCTCGCGCCCGCGGAGCGCCTGAGCCGCGGCCCGGACGTCCGTCGGAGTGGTCCGCCCCGGACCCCGCGGGTCGACGCCGCGCCGCGGCCGATGCACGCGTCCGGCAGGACGCGCGTCGGCGGCTGTGGCAAGCTCGGGATCCATGCTCTCGAGGATCCTCGTCCAGCGAGACCCATCGACGGGCGAGTTCATCAACAAGAACGTCTACAACGCCTGGTACGGGTTCACGAAGATGGGCGCGATCGCGGAGTCCTTCGTGTTCTCGTCCTTGCTCGCGGGCGAGGTCGCCGTCGACCGAGACACGGCCGTCGTCGGCGGGATCCACGCCGTTCGCGCCGCGCTCGCGCAGCTCGGCGCGCCGCAACCGCCGAACCTCGACTATCCGCCCGCGCTCCAGCCCTACCTCGGGCGGCAGATCCGGCGTGGGACGATCCGCGAGGCGCACTCCCTGTGCGTCGACGATCGCTTCGAGCCGCCGGTCTTCATCAAGCCCGTGACGGGCCACAAGGAGTTCACCGGGCACGTCCTCGCGGTGTACCGCGACCGGCTGCGCACGGCGGGCTGGGTCATCGACGAGCCCGAGACCCCGGTGTGGATCTCGGAGGTGGTCGAGTTCGTGGCGGAGTGGCGCTACTTCGTGCTGCGGCGCGCGATCGTCGGTGTCGGCCACTACCACGGCGACCCGCTCTGCGCGCCTGATCCCGCGGTGGTGCGCGCGGCGGTCGATTGCTACGCGGAGTGTCCGGCCGCGTACGTGATCGACTTCGGCGTGCTCCACGACGGCCGGACCGTGCTGGTCGAGGTCAACGACGGCTTCTCCTTCGGTTGCTACGGGCTGAGCCCCTACGACCACGCGCGCATGCTCGAGGCGCGCTGGCGAGAGATGGTCGGGCCGGCGAAGGTGTGACCCCGACGAGCTGCGCCGCGGCTCGCGGTCAACCCGTCGGCCAGGTCCCGGTCGCCAGCGAACGCGGCGAGGACTCGCCGAAGCTCCAGCGCCAGGTCAGCGCGCCGCGGCGGCGCAGGGCCTGTCGCACCTGAACCCGCCACAGCCGCTCGGCGCCCGCGAAGGCGGCGAGCTCCTCGCCGGCGAAGAGCAGCTCGGTCGCGCCGGTGAGCTGCAGCAGGTCACCGCGCTCGAAGTCGACGAAGACGAGCCCGGCGCGCGGGTTCACCAGGAGGTTGCCGAGCGTGTTGAAGTGGAGGTTGCCGGCGAAGTCGGGGATCGTCAGCACGTCGCCCTCGACCCGCACGAAGCCCGGTCGCCCGCCGCGGTGCGAGACGTCGACGCCGCGCCGCGCGGGGTCGCCGCCCTCGTCGGCGTAGCTGGCGACGAAGAAGGTGTCGGCCCCGCGGATCGTCCGGCGCGCCTCCTCGTCGAGCGCGGGCAGGCGCTCGGCCGCCGCGGGCGCGGGCGCGGCGAGCGTCGGGGTGCGCGTCTGGATGTACTGCGGGCAGTTGCCGAAGGACTGCTCGACCGCCAGCGTGAACGCGCCGCCCTCGCGCGTGCGCACGCGCCCGTTCACGCGGTTGCGCCGGCGCGTCGGCAGCTCGATCCCAAGGCACCCGAGGGCCGCCCCCGGGACGAGGCCCCCGGACGCGGGATCGTCCTCACCCGGCAGCGCCCCGACCCGCAGCGTCCGCGGATCCGGCGAGCTCACGAAGCCCGGCGCGCCCTCCAGGAGCGTCGCCCACGGCGCTCCGGCCCCGTCGACCGCGCCGATCACGAGGACGGGCAGCTGCGCGTAGAAGCTGCGGTGCTGCTCCGGCATGAACTCGCGGATCACCCGCGAGCCGACGGACGCCATGCGCTCGGCGACGCCGTGCCGCAATTGCAGCTGGACCTCGCCGGAGTGCCACGGGCTGCTGGGAGAGTTCGACATGGGGCTCCTCGGTTCTGGGTGCCGTCAGCGGCCGCGACCCAGGAGTAGGGTGCGCTCTGTTCCTCTGTGCAACAATCCCGCAAATTGACACTTTACCATTGTGCGTGCTGCAATCATCGAGATGGACCGGATCGAGGCGATGGGCGTCTTCGTCGCGGTCGCCGACCACCACGGCTTCGCGCCCGCGGCTCGGCGCCTGGGGCTCTCACCCTCGGCGGTGACGCGGCTGGTCGCCGCGCTCGAGGAGCGGCTGGGGACGCGGCTGCTCCAGCGCACCACCCGTTCGGTGACGCTCACCGACGCAGGCACGCGCTATCTCGAGCGCGCGCGGCGGATCTTGAGCGACATCGAGGAGGCCGAGGGCGCGGCCCAGGCCGAGCGCAGGGAGCCGACGGGGCGCCTGGTGGTCACGGCGTCCAACCTCTTCGGCCGGATGTCGGTCGCCCCGGTGATGTCCGCCTATCTCGCGCGCTATCCGGGCGTGGTCGGCGAGCTGATCCTCGCGGATCGGGTGGTCAACCTCGTCGAGGAGGGGATCGACGTCGCCGTGCGGATCGGCG
>CAZMML010000602.1:0-3370 GCA_964567335.1 uncultured Nannocystis sp.
TGGGCCGGGTGGTGGTGTGCGCCGGCTTTCAGGGGCTCGACCTGGCCGGCAACATCACCACGCTCGGGCGCGGCGGCTCGGACACCTCGGCGGTGGCGCTGGCGGCGGCGCTCAGGGCCGACGCCTGCGAGATCTTGACCGACGTCGACGGGGTGTACACGACCGACCCGCGGGTCGAGCCGCGCGCGCGCAAGATCCCGCGGATCACCTACGAGGAGATGCTCGAGCTGGCGAGCCTCGGCGCGAAGGTGCTGCAGATCCGCAGCGTCGAGTTCGCGATGAAGTTCGGGGTGCGCGTGCACGTGCGCTCGAGCCTGACCGACAGCGAAGGGACGTGGATCGTGTCCGATGAGCAGCGGAGCTTGGAGTCGGCGGTCGTCACGGGGGTGGCGCTCGACCGCAACGAGGCGAAGGTGACGTTGATCGGGGTGCCCGACGTGCCGGGGACGATCGCGGCGATCTTCGGGCGCCTGGCGGCGGCCGACATCGTGGTGGACATGATCATCCAGAACGCGAGCCGCGACGGAGTCACGGACGTCACCTTCACGGTGCCGGAGAACGACCTCGGCCGCGCGACCGCGGTGCTCCGCGGGGTGCGCCTGCCGGGCGGCTCGGAGCCGGAGATGCTCAGCGACCGCGACATCTGCAAGATCTCGATCGTCGGCGTCGGCATGCGCACCCACGCGGGCGTGGCCGCGAAGGCCTTCGAGATCCTCGGGCGCGAGGCGATCAACATCCAGATGGTGTCGACCTCGGAGATCAAGGTGTCGGTGGTGGTGGACGAGCGCTACGGGGAGTTGGCGCTGCGGGCGCTCCACGCGGGCTTCGGGCTCGGCGGCTGAGGTGGGCGCGTGCGCAGACCCGCGGTGGTCGTCGGCGGGGTCCTCGCGCTCACGTGCGCGGGGGCGGCGATCCTGACGCGCGGGGCGGGCCCGGCGGCGGCGCCGCAGGCGACGCCTTGCGCCTTCGCGGTGATGGTCGCGGGGGAGCTGCGCTGCGACGAGGCGGCGCCGCGGACGAGCGCGGCGCTCTGCGGCGGCGGGGCGGGCCCCGCGCTGCGCCACGGCGACGCGGTCGAGCCGGAGGTGCTGTGCGCGGCCGCCGAGCGGCGACCCGGCGGTCCCGGGTGGGGGCGGATGAAGGGGGAAGATCTGGCGGCGCTCGACGTGCCGGTCGACGTGAACACGGCGTCGCTGTCGGAGCTCGAGAGCCTGCCGGAGATCGGGCCCACGCTCGCGCGGGCGATCGCGGCGGAGCGACCCTTCACGCGGGTGGAGGACCTCGCGCGGGTGCCGGGGATCGGTCCGCGCCGCCTGGCCGCGCTGCGGAGGCGGGCGCGGGTCGAGGAGGAGCGATAGCCAGGGCTCCCGGTGCTCTCTCCGAGACCGAGCGCGCGGCGATCCCACCACGCGCTCCCACGCCGAGCGACCGATCCCCCGTGCGAGGGGACGCGGGGCGCTGCGGCGAGGCTCGGTCGGCCTGCGGAGGCGGGTGTCCGAGGTGCCAGGTCGTGAGGGGCAGGCGTGCCCGCGCGCCGTGAGGGCGACGAAATCGCGCTGGCGCGGGGCGCCTTGATCCGGCGGCCTGCCTGCAGCAGCGTGGGAGAGACGCCGGAGCGGCGGAACGGAGCAAGATCATGGCGAGGCAGCGCGCACTTCATCGGGTGGGTCTCGGGCTGGTCGTCGGGTGCTCGGCGTGCGGCGACGCGGGCGGGGGAGGAGGGTCGCAGTCGGGGACCTCGAGCGGCGACACAGGGTCGAGCTCGGTCGGGACATCGACCAGCTCAGGACCTGGGGGGCCGACGGAGTCGGGCTCGGGCGGCGCGAGCGTGGGCCAGACGACGGGCTCGGGGAGCGCAGGCGAGACGCTGACCGGGAGCTCGGGGGCGACGATGGCGGCGGGGCAGTGCGGGGACGGGGCCGTCGACGGGGTCGAGGCGTGTGACGACGGCAACATGGTCGCGGGCGACGGTTGCGAGCCGGACTGCACGTTGACGCCCTCGGTGTGCGGGGACGGGGTGATCGGCGCCGGCGAGGCGTGCGACGACGGCAACACGGAGGACGGCGACGGCTGCAGCGGCGACTGCAAGGAGTCGATGCCGCCGGCGGAGTGCGGGGACGGGGTGGTGCAGGCGCCGGAGGCGTGCGACGACGGCAACGACCTCGCGGGCGACGGGTGCGAGCCGGACTGCACGATCTCGCCGCCGCTCTGCGGCAACGGGGCGCTCGACCCCGGGGAGGAGTGCGACGACGGGAACATGGTCGACGGCGGGCCGATGGACGGCTGCAAGAACGACTGCACGGCGTACTTCCCGCCCGGCTGCATGGCGCCGGCGGCCTACGCGAACTGCGACGCGAACATCGACCTCGCCGACAAGGCGGACAAGAAGAACGCGCTGCGGGCGATCGGCGTCTGCGACCTGCAGCCGAGCAACTCGATCATCACGACGGCGTTCGAGTTCGACCCGCTGGCGAAGCCCGCCACCTGGCAGGTGGCGAAGGGCTACGGCACCTACCTGATCGACCACGACAACGATCCGAACACGCCGATGCAGCTGGTGTACAGCCCGCGCGAGGGGAGCGCGTTCCTGATGCTCTCGTCGGGGTCGATCACGCTGCCGAACAACATGGGGGTGGTGGTCGAGGACGTGAACTCGCAGGTGACCAACGGGGACAACGGCAACAGCGACGGCGACGCGCTGCCGAGCCCCTTCTCGGTGACCAAGGGGAGCAACGGCGGGCTCGGCGGGACCCCCTTCAAGGACTGCGACGGCGTCGACGACTGCTCGGACACGCTGCAAGATCAGTGGACGCTCGGCGGCACGGACCCGAACGACCGCGTCTACTTCACCTTCAAGACGAAGGTGCCCGCGGGGACCAAGGGCTACACCTTCGACTTCGTGTTCTGCTCGGCGGAGTGGCCGGACTGGGTCGACACGGGGTTCAACGACCTGCTGATCGCGTATCAGGTCGATCCGACCCCCGACGCGCCCATGATCGATCCCTACACCGGGAACGTGACCTTCATCCCGGACCCGAACGACGACACCAAGGGTTTGCCCCTGACGATCACCGCGCTGGACCCCTACTTCCAGGGGCCCGGGTACACCTTTGACGAGCCGCAGCTCAAGGGGACCGGTTTCGAGCAGCACGCGTGCTCGGGCTGGTTCCAGGCCAAGGGGGGGGTCCAGCCCGGCGCCGAGGTGACGATCGGGTTCTACCTCGCGGACATGTCGGACTCGATCCTGGCGACAGTGGCGCTGCTGGACAACTTCCGCTGGGACTGCCAGGGCTGCGTGCCGAGCGAGGTCGACGACTGCGGCGTCCAGCAGCCGATGTAGGAGCGAGGCCGCGCAGCCGCGGGCTTGATC
>CAZMML010000603.1:0-3369 GCA_964567335.1 uncultured Nannocystis sp.
GGTTCATGACCTACACCAACAACTTCCCGCTGGTCGAGGTCGACTTCGAGACCATGACCTACCAGATCTACACGCCGCCGCCCGAGGTCCACCCCTACGGGATCACGATCGACAACAAGAACCGGGTGTGGTTCGGCGGAGACGTCGGGGCGTCGGCCCGCTTCGACCCGGCGACGATGACCTGGAACACGATCCCCGGGACCACCGGCCTCGGGATCCAGCAGCACCCCGACGGCTATATGTGGATGGGCACCTTCCCGACCACGGGGATCCAGGCGATCGACGTCGAGACCATGGCGCTCGGGCCCTTCATCCCGCTCGCCAGCCCCTCGCAGACCAAGGGCGTCAGCATCGACTTCTACGGCTACGTGTGGCTGGTCGACATGACCAACAGCGCGTGGCGGATCGACCCGGACACGCTGCAGTACGACGTGTACACCGGCCTCGATCAGCCCTACACGTACAGCGACATGACCGGCTGGGGCCTCTCGCTCGTCACCAACCCGCAGGGCTGAGGGGCGCGGGCGCGGACGCTTGCGGCGCGCCGCGGATCCGAAGTAGGGTCCGGCCGTGCACGCCCCTCGTCGCCCCGCCACCCTCGGTCTCCTCGCGCTCCTCTCGCTCCTCGGGCCTGGCCCCGCGCGCGCCCACTTCGTGCTGCAGGCGCCCGAGTCCTCGTACCAGCAGGACTTCCTCGGCGACCCGCAGAAGGCGCCGCCCTGCGGCGACGACGGCGGCGCGGTGGCGACCAACATGGTCACGGCGCTGAAGGCCGGCGACATCCTCACGATCACGATCGACGAGACGATCTTCCACCCGGGCCACTACCGCGTCGCGCTGGCCGTCGGCGACGTCTCGGAGCTGCCCGAGGAGCCGCCCGTCACCCCGAACAACACGCCCTGCGGGACGGTGCCGATCATGGACCCGCCGGTCTTCCCGGTCCTCGCCGACGGCGAGCTCGCCCACACCGAGCCCTTCGCCGGCCCGCAGTCGTTCGAGATCGAGGTGCCCGACGGGGTCACCTGCGACAAGTGCACGATCCAGGTGATCCAGTTCATGTCCAACCACGGGCTCAACAACCCCGGCGGCTGCTTCTACCACCACTGCGCGACGGTCTCGATCGAGCCCAGCGGCGGCACGACCACCTCGGGCGGGAGCAGCACCACCGAGGGCGGCGGGAGCTCGGGCGAGGGCACGACCACGTCCACGACCGGAGGCGGCAGCTCGGGCGTGACGGTCACGGCGGGCGGCAGCGAGGGCATGACGGGCGGCGGGAGCTCGGGCGGCGGGACGAGCGCCGGCGGGAGCAGCACGGACGCGACCGGCGAGGCCTCGTCCACCGGCCCCGCGGGCGGGGAGACGGGCGGGTGCGGGTGCTCGGGCGGGCAGGGCGGCCCCGGCGGGCTGGCGGCGCTCCTCGGGCTCCTCGGGCTGCGCGCGCGGCGGCGCCGCGGCGCGTCCGCGTGAGGCGGCCTCAGCGAGGTCCGCGTCGCAAGGCCGCGTAGGCGGCGCGGAAGGCGTCGCCCGGGGCGGTGGGGTCGCCTGGGTCGGCGAGCTCGGGGCGGATCCCGCCCAGGAAGTACATCGGCAGGCGCCCCTTGCTCTTGGCCTCGATCTCCCCGCGCGGGGTGAAGGTGAAGAAGGGCGCGAGCAGGCGGTAGCTCGCCTCGGAGGTGTTGATCTGGCCGGCCGCGCTCGAGGACTCGAGGCGGCTGGCGGTGTTCACGGTGTCGCCCCAGATGTCGTAGCTGAACTTCTTGCGGCCGATCACGCCGGCGACGAGGGGGCCGCTGTGCAGGCCGATCCGGACCTGCAGCCGCGAGTCGGAGCACTCGGCCATGCAGGCGCGCATCTTGAGCGCCGCGAGCGCGACGTCGACGGCGTGGGTGTGCGTCGGCGTCGGCAGCCCGCCCGCGCACATGTACGCGTCGCCGATCGTCTTGATCTTCTCGAGGCCGTGCTCGTCGGCGATGGCGTCGAAGCGGGAGAAGAGGTCGTCCAGGGTCCGCACCAGCGCGGTCGCGCTCATGCGCTCGGCGAGGCCGGTGAAGCCGACGAGGTCGGCGAAGAGGACGGTCGCGGCCTCGATCGCGGTCGGCGCCGCCTGGCCCTCCCGCTGCAGCTCGGCGACCACCGCGGCCGGCAAGATGTTGAGGAGCAGGCGCCGGGTCTCCTCGAGCGCGAGGGCGAGGCGGCGCTCGAAGACCTCGTTGACGAGCTCCTGGTAGTCGGCGCTCTGGCGGTAGATCAGCCGCCAGGCGGCGTCGACGTCGATGCCGGGGACGCCGCTCGAGATCTCGCGGAGGAGCTCGCGCATGTTGTTCTCGACGCGCAGGAAGAAGGAGATCGAGAAGCCCTCGCGGCTGGCGTCGATCGCGCCGAAGTTCGCGAGCGTGACCTCGCGGAAGCGCTGCTGCTGCTCCGGCGTCGGCTGGTGCAGCGCGAGCAGGCGCTCGAGGAAGACGCGGCTGTAGAGGTCGAAGGCGTAGTCGGCGTAGGCGAAGATGAAGCGGTTCCGCCGCGCCCACTCCTCGATCAGGTTGTAGGGCGCGGGCGGGAGGTCTTCCAGCGTCGGGAAGGCGCGCAGGAGCCGGCCCCGGATCTGAAGCAGGGCCTCGCGCGCGGTGAGGCCGTCGAAGCGCCGGGCGGCGAGCAGGTCGGGCCGCTTCTCGAGCTCCTCCCGGAGGTGCCGGTCGAAGTAGCGCGCGATCTCCAGCGCGAGGGTCGCCTCGAGGCCTTCCGACACGCGTCCAGGATACGCCTGCAGGTCCCCGGCGCCAGCCGGGTCAGCGGGCGAGCCGGCGCGCGGCGTCGGCGAGCATGTCCTCGTGGTCGAAGGCGAGGTCCTCGCCGGCGAGCGCGGGGAGCGGCACGAAGCGGGCCTCGCCGGCGTCCTCGCGGCAGCGGAGCTCGCGGGCGCCCGGGGCGAGGCGGCAGAGGTAAGCGCGGCAGGCGATCCGCCCGCGGGGGTCGCGGTCGGGGGAGTCGTAGGTGCCGAGCGGGCGGAGGTCGACGATGTCGAGGTTGGTCTCGTCCTTGACCTCGCGGACCAGCGCGGCCTCGAGGGTCCGCGGGTCCGGGACGTAGGTGCCGGGGAAGGCGCGCTGGCCGCGGAAGGGCGGGGCCTGGCGGGTGATCACGAGGACGCGATCCTGCTCGTCGAGGATCAGCGCCGCGCCCGCGAGGCCGGGGCGCGGCGTCCTGCGGTCCTCGAGGTGCAGGCGGACGCGGGTGACGAGCGCGAGCGCGAGGACCACGAGGAGGAGCGCCGAGAAGGCGCCGTAGACGACGCCGCTGAAGAGATCGCCGGCGCCGACGCTGGCCTTGACGCCGATGATCAGGGCGGCGAAGTCGGCGAGGACGCCGAGG
>CAZMML010000604.1:0-3356 GCA_964567335.1 uncultured Nannocystis sp.
TGTACACCTGCACCCGGGCGATCCCGAGGGCGGCGTAGCGCTGGCGCAGCCGGTGCGCCAGCTCGGCCTCGACGAACTCCGCGACCACCCGCGGACAGCGGGCGTTGTCCGTGCGCATGAGCAGCGCGTCGAGGGTCATCAGGATCTGCGCGCCGCGGGCGTCCGAGTCCTGGGCCGCGCTCGAGAGGATGTAGATCAGGTCGAATCCAGCGACGTGCCCAGCGGCGCCGGGCAGGTCGACCAGGACCAGCGGCGCGCTGGCGTCCCCGACCAGCAGGCGCAGGCGCCCGCGCGGCGGCCCCCCGGACTGCAGCTGAAACGCGAACTCCCACGGCGCGTCCGCGGCGACGAAGCCGCCGTGGTAGCCGCGCAGGAGTCGCCTTTGGACCATGTCCCGATGACCATGCAGCCGCTCCGCCGCCGCGGCCCGCTCGGCCTCGCTGGTGACGAGCACCACGACCTCGGCCTGCGGCTCGGCGAGCACGATCGCCTCGCAGAGCGCGACGGTCGCCGGGCGGAAGCCGCACACCAGGACGCGGCGGAGCGGCAGCGGCGGATCAGGGCGCAGCGGCGGCGCGCCCTCCGCCGCGCGCCGGGCGGCGTCGATCTCGGCCGAAGGCCAGCCCTCCGCCTCGGGGTGGCGCTGGATCCCCTCCGCGAGGTGGCGGACCGCCGTGAAGTTCGGCGCGAGCGCGAGGAAGCCGCTGCACGTCGGCGGCGGCGCGTCGGCCTCGAGCGGCAGCGCCTCGCCGCCGATCGCCACCGCGAGGTCCGGGATCCCGAGCTCATCACGCTGCTCGTAGAGCAGGCCGAGCGGGACCACCCCCGTGCGTGCGGCGCGGGCCCGGGTGGTCAGGCGGGCCAGCGCCTCCTGCGGGTCGCTCGGGAGCGGCGGCGCGTCGAGGTCGAAGAAGCAGGTGTAGAGCTCGCGGCCGGAGCAGGTCAGCAGCTCGGAGAGCACCGGCCCGACCCCCGCGGTGCGGCCGACGCAGGCGAGGAAGAGCGCGATCATGCGGTCGACGACGACGATGAAGGCGCGCAGCTCGCCGCCGCCGGCCGCGAGCGCGGCCCAGGCCGCGGGGACGTTGCGCTCGTCGAGCACCTCGGCGATGAGCAGCCGGGCGCGTCCGCTCTGGTGGGTGAGGTGTCCGTCCGTCGCCCGCGCCCGCCCGCGCCCGCGCCCGCGCGGGCCGCGGAGGTTCGAGCCGGCCAGCGCCCCCTCGGAGATGTCGACCGGTCGCGGGTCGCGGAGCCCCTCGACGATCGTCAGCGCCGCGCGGGTCGTCTCGGCGTCGGGGCTCTCGGCGGCCGCGTCGGCGAGGAGCACGACCCGCTGCGCCTGGGCGATGTCGGCGCGGACCATGAAGCTCTCGTCGCTGGCGACGCCGCAGCGGTAGACGATCCGCGACAGCTCGCCGCGCTGCAGGAACTCGGGTCGCAGCGGCTCCTTGCCGACCACCACGTAGCGCGGCCCGAAGAGCCCGCGCCGCAGCGCCTCCAGGCGCAGCGCGAACCACCGGCCCGAGAGCGGCCGGTCCTCGCTCGGCAGGAGCTTCTGGTAGTAGGTCATCAGCTCGCTGAGGAGCTGGCCGGTCGACGCGTTGGTGTTGACCACGACCGTGTGGCCGTGGAGCCCCGGCGGGCGCCGCTGGCTGATCTCGAGCATCTCGCGGACCACGTCGGTCCCGAGCCCGATCAGGAAGCTGACCAGGAAGAGCCCGGCGACGGTCAGGGCGAGGCTCACGACCGCCGCCGCGACCGCGCCCGGCGCCTGCAGCATGTTGCCGGGATCCTGGATCTGCCTGAACGCCCACCACAGCTTGGTGAAGAAGGCCCGGTCCGAGCTCGTGACCACGCCGTCCTCGTCGTAGTCGATGCCGGTGACGTCGAACTCGTGCTGCTGCAGCACCAGCGCCCCCGCGAAGGCGAGCAGCGCGACGACCATCCCCATCACGATCACCTGCCGCGTGCGCTCGTGCCGCAGCATCACCGTCCGGAGGTCGCGCATCACCGGCGCCCAGTACCCGAGCAGCACCACGAAGCGGCTCAGCCGCAAGATCCGCATCCACGGCGAGCTCGCCGCGGCCAGCGGCAAGAAGCTCATCAGCGCCACCAGGTCCAGGCCCAGCAGCGCGCACGCGCCCAGCCGCGGACGCTGCCACCCCGCCTCGTGCCCGGCCGTGCTCGGCTCGCGCCGGATCGCGAGCAGCAGGCGCGCCCCAAACTCGACCGCGAAGAGCGTCAGCAGCGTCGGCTCGAGCGTGTGCACGAAGGGCTCGGGGATCAGGCTCAGGATGATCGCCACGCTCAGCCCGACGCGTACGCCCGTGCTGTCGAGCACGCGGGCGAGGCGCAGGAGCAGCCGAGAGCTCACGGACCGGGCCCGCACGCGGGCCACCATAACCCAGGCCAGGCGCGCCGAGCACGGCCTGGGCCGGCGCCGCCGCGCTACACCCGCCGCGGACCGACGGCACCGAGCTCACGCCTCTCCCGCGCTTCGTCGCCGACCTTCCTCCGGCCCTCTCCGCCGGTTTCGCCCGTCCGCCCGCGCGAGCGGCAAGTCACGACCTATCGCGCGAGCACGCAGCGGCCCTGACGGCAGGTGCCCTCCGGGAAGTAGTCCCCGGACAAGAAGGTGCAGGTCGCCCCGTCCGCCTTGAGCTCGCCCTCCGGGGTCCGACACGCGCACTCGGGCCGGCTGAGTCCGCCGCACATCAAGCAGTAGCTGTCGCCCTGCGTGGGTACGCACAGCTCGGTGGCCGGGCAGCGGCGCTCCTCGGCCTTGCACGCCGCGTCGCAAGCGGGCGCGAGGGTGATGACCGGGTCGTAGTAGGGCGTCTCGATGTGGAACTCGTGCACGCGCTGGACGAGGCGGAAGCGGGCGCCGGCCTTCACCTTCAGCTCGGTGCCCTCGCGGGCGTAGGTGTCGCCGTCCACCTTGATCCCCTCGACCGCCTCATTGACCCGGAAGCGGACGGGGACGCGGCAAGGATCGCCGGTCCCCTCGCACTTGACCTCCCGCGGGCGATGGGTGCAGCGCGCCGTGCAGTAGGCCGGCCCGGGGATCTTGTCGGACCCCACGACGAGGTCGACGTCGGCGACGAGCTCGACGCTCACCGGCGAGAGGCCGACCCCGGGGCGCGGCCACTCGGGGCTCAGCGCCGCGAGCACCTGCTCGGCGCTCGCCACGTCGCGCGCGGGCCCGCAGGGGAAGCGCGGGGCCGCGGCCTCCTTGGATGTCTGCGCGGCCGTGGGGGTCGCCGGGTCCGCCTGCGACGCGACGGGCTCGACCCTCGGCGCCGGCACCTCGGCGGGCGTCTTCTCGGCCAACTCGCTGGCGGTGCAGGCTGCGGCTG
>CAZMML010000605.1:0-3354 GCA_964567335.1 uncultured Nannocystis sp.
GGCGGAGCGGCAGCACCGGCTCGGGCTCGTCGGGCCCGGGCGCGTGCACGAGCCCGTCGCGGACGACCTCGCCGCCGACCGGGACGATCGCGCCGAGCGGGCCCTCGCAGCGCTGCACGATCAGCCGCCGCGGCGAGCGCGGATCGAGGGTCGCCGCCGCCGGCGCGATCGCGTCGACCCGCACGGCGATCTCGTTGTCGCCGCCTACCAGCCACTCGGACACGGTCGGCGTCGCCGTCACCGGCGCCGCGAGCGGGAATTGGAGGATCGGCGCGCCGTTGACGAAGAGCTCACCGGCGTACCCGTGGACCGAGACGTTGAGGTAATCGACGAGCATGGCCTACCCGATCAGCGTGCCCTCCCAGATCGGCATCTTCGGCCAGATCTCGGCCTCGGCCTCGGTGTCGAACCAGAACTTGCTCTTGACCACGAAGGTCCCCTTCCCCGCCGAGAGCTCGACCTTCGCCTTCCACGAGAAGGGCGCCAGCGCGATCGTCGAGCTGCCCTCGAAGCCGCCCGTGATCTTCCCGATCACGATGATCCAGTCGCCGAGCGCGCCGCGGACGCCGATCTCGCCGGTGAACTTCGGCGCGGCCACGATCGACGCCGCCGGCCCGGCGCCGTCCGGGTCCGCCTCGCGGCTCCCGGAGAGCTTGAGCTCGCCCGCGATCGAGCCGTACACCTGCGCCTTGGCCCCCAGCAGCTCGGCGCCGAAGGCGATCTCGGCCTTGGCCGAGATCACCGTCACCGCGACCTCGACCTTGTACCACTTGTAGACCGTGTGGTCCTTCGTCCACTCCTTGTAGCCCCACTCGTACGAGAGGCTGCCGCTGCACACCTCCACCGAGACCGTGAAGGCCCACCCGATCTTCGGGCTCCTCCCCGCGACCGTCTTGAAGAACTCGATGACGCCGAGGATCAGCTTGCGCAGCTTGGCGATCGACTCGATGAACTCCGCGACCTTGAACGACTCGGTGATGTCGTTGCTCTTGTGGGTGATCGTGAAGCTCTTGGCCGTCGCCGCCAGCGGGCCGGTCGCCGCTGGGCCGCCGCTGACCTTGTCGCTCGAGTAGTCGCGGCCGTAGAGGGTCGCCGCGGTCTGGGTGTGCGTGACGCCGTCGATCTTGTTGGCGACCGAGTCGGTCTGCCGGATCAGGTAGGAGTTCGCCGTCTCCCGCGTCTCGGTCTTGCTCGACTCGGAGGTCTGCGCCCACCCCCGCGTCGTCTTCTCGCTCTCCGTCGCGCCCCTGACCGCGCCCTCCTTGTAGCCCGAGCTGCCGCTCTCGGTCTTCACGATCGAGGGCAGCGAGAGCGAGATCTTGAAGGTGTCGTCGGGGTAGACGGCGATCGCGTGGGTGAAGCGCCCCATCCCGCGCTGCGGCGCCGGCCGGGCGCCGCAGGCCAGCACCTCGAGGCGGTAGAGCGCGGGCGGCGGGAAGAAGAACTGCCGCAGAGACGCCGAGAAGGCGAGCCGCCCGACGTTGGCGAGCCGCGCCTCGACCCACCCCTTCTCGTACTCGACCTTGAAGGTCTGGCTCGGGCCGCGCCGCGGCTGCGGCGGGCCGATGAAGTCCGGCGGCGCGAGCATGACGAGCGGGTGATCCGGCCCGTAGCCGGGCCCGCCCGAGAGCGTGACCGTGACCTCGTCGACCGCGACCACCTCGAAGCGATCGGTGACCGGCGTCCGCCGCGCGCTCGCCGGCTTCACCTGCGTGTTCGAGGTCTTGCCGCTCGCCGGGTCGACCTCGAAGCTCACCCCGGGGATCGTCCGCGCCTTGCCGCAGTGCTTGCACTTGATCTCGACCTTGTCGTAGTCGCAGGGCGGCTTCGGCGGCGGCCGGGCCTGCTGACAGGTCGCGCACGGAGCCCCCGCCGGCTGCCCCGCGTCGCTCTTCGTCGCGGCGGGCGGCGGCGGTGGTGGTGGTGGTGGTGGTGGCGGTGGCGGTGGCGGTGGCGGTGGCGGTGGTGGTGGTGGTGGCGACTTGGGGACCGGGCCCTGCGTCTTCGGCGGCTGGGTCTTCGGCCCGTTCATCGCGCGCCGCTCCTGCGGATCTCCGCGAGGAGGTCCAGCGGTTCGGGCCAGCGCCGCAACGCGTCGAGGTCGTGGAGGACCCCGAGGGCGTCAGGAGAGTCGGCGAAGGGCTCGTCGAGCCGCGAGGCGACCTCGAGGTGCCGCAGCAGCGAGAGCTCCTCGACCAGCCCCAATTGCCGCCCGCGCTCGAGGCGCCGCTCGACCCACGCCGCGAGCGTCGCCGCGGACGCAGCGCCCCACCGCTCCGGGTGCGCGCCCAGGAGATGGACGCGCGCGCCGGCGGCGAAGCGGCGCTCGGCGAGAAGCGCGAGCGCGTCGATCTGCGCGCGGCGGATCTTCAGCGGGTTCATGCGGCGGGGCGCTCCAGGATAACGCAGGCTCGCGGGCCGACCCGGCGCGCCCGCGCCCCCACCCTCAGCCCTGGCTCGTGCCGATGCCGGTACGCATCGATCTGCGAGGACCCGGGGCCCGAACGCGATCGAAGGGGCGTGGCGGCGGCGAGCATGGGACGCAGCGGGACCTGCCATGCCACGTGCTCGACGATGGTTGTGGTGAGGCTACGAGGACGCATCCTCGGGGCGTCTACGCGCGAGCCATGGGCCCCCGCTGCGTCCCATGCTCGCCGCCGCCGCGGCCCTGGCGCATCGTCCCGAAACAGATCGGTGCGTGGTGCACTAACGAACGTCGACCGCGGCGCGGACGATCCGGTCGCCGACGAGGAGCGCGTCGACCACCTCGAGCCCGGCGACCACCTCACCGACCCGCGTGTAGCGGCCCTCGAGGTGCGGCGCGCGGACGTGCATGAAGAAGAACTGACTGCCGCCGCTGTCCTTGCCGGCGTCGGCGATCCCGACCGCGCCGCGCGTGAAGAGGCCCTCCGAGGGCTCCGAGGGCAGGCTGAAGCCGGGGCCGCCCCACCCCGTCCCCTCCGGATCGCCGCCCTGCACCACGAAGGCCGGCACCACGCGGTGGAAGTCGAGGCCGTCGTAGAAGCCGCGGCGCGTCAGGTCGACCAGCGCCGCCACGTGCCAGGGCGCGCTCGCCGGGTCGAGCCTCACTTCGATCGGGCCGCGCACCGTCGTGAGGCGCCAGGTGACCGCGCGACCGATCACGAGCGCCGGGTCGACGGGAGGGAGCGACGCCTGCTCGCGCCCCGGCGGCTCCGGCGGCTCCGCGCCGCTCAGCGCGACCACGCAGGCGCGGGCCGCCGCGCGGGCGACCGGCGCTGCCCGGCGGAGACCGGCCTCGCAGGCGGGCAGACCCGACGCGTCGCGGATCGCCCCGATCGCCGATCGCAACGCTGCGACGTCGACACCGAGCAG
>CAZMML010000606.1:0-3353 GCA_964567335.1 uncultured Nannocystis sp.
AGGGCGCTCGGGGGGCCTTCGCGCTGGCGCTGGGCGCGGCGGAGGTGGCTGACGCGCTGGCCGCCGAGGGGCGCGTGTGGAGCTGCGCGCTCGGCCATGGGCTGCGCGCCGGGGCCTTGTCCCTGCGCGGCCGCGTGGAAGCGGCGGCGTACGAGCTCGCCGCGGCGGCACGCGGGTTCACGGCGGCGAACATGGGCCTCTTGGCGGCGGCCGGACCGCCGCCCCCGGCGCCGGCGGGACAGGCCGGCCACGGCCGGGCGAACGCAGCCGCATGAAAGGACAACGGCCAGCCGAGCGCAGCGATGGCTGGCGCAGTGGCGCGAAGATCCCACCCACACGCGGGTTCCCGGCGGCGAACCTGGGCCTCTTCGCGGCGGCGGCCCGTTGGCATCGCGGGCGCCTGATCGGGGGGAGCGAGGGCGCGGCGCTGGTCGGGGAGGCGATCGTGACGATGCGCGCGGCGGACGTCGCGGCGCCCGAGCGTATGGCCCGCGCGCTGCTCGCGGGGGTGCCCTAGCGTCCGCCGCCGCTCCTTGGACCGCTCGACGTGGTGCGCGGGGATGGAAGCGCCTGGCCGGGAGCGCACGCTTCGCGGGCGCGCGGCGCGAGGTTGGGGCTTGCGCGAGGCGGTCGCGTGATCCACCCTCTCGCGCCATGATCGAGGGGGCCCTGACCGCTGCTCCTGCGCTGCGTGTGCCCGCGTGGGCGCTGCGCTGGCGAGCCGTGTGCTCGGGCGGGCCCGGCGGCCAGAACGTCAACAAGGTCGCCAGCAAGGTCGAGCTGCGGGTCGCCTTCGCCTGCATCGAGGGGCTGAACGCGCGGACGGACGCGCGCCTGCGGACGCTCGCGGGGTCGCGCGCGACCGCGGGGGGCGAGCTGATCGTGAGCTCGTCGCGGACCCGCGACCAGGCGCGCAACCTCGCGGACGCGCTGGCGAAGCTGCGCTCGCTGCTCGAGGCGGCGCAGCGGATCCCTCCGCCTCGGCGCGAGACCCGGCCGACCTCGGGCTCGGTCGAGCGCCGGCTCGCGGCGAAGCGGCGCCGCGCGGCGATCAAGGCGGATCGCGGCGCGGACGAGGATTGAGGCTCAGGGCTTGTCCTTCGCGCTCGGGGCCGCAGGCGGCGCGGTGCTGACGCCGGCGCGCAGGGCGGCGGCGCGGGCGGCCTCGACGATGTCGAGCTGGACGGCCCGCTTGCTGCCCGAGAGGTCCCGCGGGTTCATGTAGGGCAGACGCACGGTGAAGACCGTGCCGGCGCCGAGCTGCGAGGTCACCTCGATCGTGCCGCCGAGCATGTCGCAGAAGGCCTTGGAGATGGCGAGGCCGAGGCCGGTGCCGCCGAAGCGGCGCGAGGTCGCGGCGTCGCCCTGCGAGAACGCCTGGAAGAGCTGCGAGAGCTGCTTGGGGGTCATGCCGATGCCGGTGTCGGCGACGATGAGCTGGATCATCGGCTGGGTGCCGCGCAGGACGCGAGAGACGTGCAGTCGCACGGTGCCCTTGTCGGTGAACTTGGCGGCGTTGCTGAGGAGGTTGAGGAGGATCTGCCGGATCTTGGTCAGGTCGGCGTGGATGTAGCCGGTGTCCGGGGGGCAGGAGACGTCGAGCTGGTTGCCGCTCTTGGCGACCATCGGTCGGACCGTGCCGAGGACCGCCTCGACCATGTCGGCGACGTCGAAGGTCTCGAGGTGGATGTCCATGCGGCCGGCCTCGATCTTCGAGAGGTCGAGGATGTCGGAGATGAGGCCCAGGAGGTGCTTGCCGGCGAACTGGATCTTGCGCAGCTCGTCCAGCGAGCCGCTCAGGCCGCGCTCGCGCTCCTCCTCGATCAACATCTCGCTGTAGCCGATGACAGCGTTGAGCGGGGTGCGGAGCTCGTGGGACATGTTGGCGAGGAAGCGGCTCTTGGCCAGGTTGGCCTCCTCGGCGAGCTCCTTGGCCTCGCGCAGCCCGGCCTCGGCGCGCTTGATATGGGAGATGTCCGAGGCGACACAGACGGCGCCGATCGCCCGCCCGGTCTCGTCTCGGAGCTCCGAGCGGGCGAAGAGCACCGGGATCTCGCGGCCGTCGAGGCCCCGGTAGGTCCGCTCCACCAGGCTCGAGGCCTGGGCGGACGGGCGGCCGTCGAGCGAGGCGTTCGGATCGAGCATCAGGAACGCGAAGGGACGGCCGATGAGGTCGCTCTCGTCGACGCCGAGGAGGCGCAGCGTGGCCTGGTTGACGGTGCGGATCTTGCACGTCGCGTCGAGCACGATCAGCGACTCGGCCATCGAGGCGAGGATGTTGTCGGCGTAGCGGCGGGCGGCCTGGGCGTCGCGGAGGCTCTGCTCGGCGCGCGCCTCGCCGGCGCGCGCGCGGGCCAGGGCGGACTGGAGGCCCTGGACCGCCATGTTGAGGAAGAAGCCCGCGGCGCAGAAGTGAATGAGGTGCGAGATGTACGCGATCTCCGGCAGGTCCTCGGTCAGCTGCGGGATCACGACGCCGGCGCGCTCGAGGGCGAGGAAGGTCGTGATCGCCGCGGCGCTCAGGGCGATGAAGACGATCATCCATCGCTGGCGGAAGAGCAGGGTGGCGATGATGACGACGAGGACGTAGCCGCCGACGCTGGGGCTCCGCACGCCGCCGTAGGTCAGCGCGCCGAAGGTGACGGCGCTCCACAGCAGCCCGAGGAAGATGCCGCCGGCCAGGCGGAGCCAGCCGGCGCGCACGAGGAGGAACGCCGCGCCGCTGATCGCCAGGACCGTCGGGTACACGATCAGCGCCGCGGGGCTCTGCGGGACCAGGAAGATCTGCGCGCCACCGGCGACGAAGCAGACGAGCACCGTCGCGGCGAGGACGATGTGCAAGACGCCGGCGACGCGGCTCTGCTCCTCGTCGTCGAATGTCGGCTTGCTCAGCACTGTGCGGAGACGTCCCGCCATCACGAGCCCGCGCGCCCCCTCACCTCCACAGCCACGCTACGGGCCGCGGCCGCGGGGTGTCAAGGACGGCGCGCTGACTGTGGTCTGGTGGGCGGGTGCGCGCGAGGTGTCTGAAGAGACATGTACTCGTCCGTCGCTCAGAAGCGAGCCCGCAGGTGGCCCGCGATCGTGGCGATGAAGAGCTTGTAGGTGCCGTTGCCGAGGTCGTAGTCGGACCCGCGGACGATGCGCGGGACGATGCCCTGGAAGCGCGCGTCGCCGAGGAGGGAGATCCGCTCGCTGACGTCGAGCATGCCGCCGACCGCGCCGATCAGGCGGTGACCGTCGGGCGAGGCGGTGTCGATGGTCTTGGTCGGCGAAGCGGGGCTCTGGTAGCCGAGGGTCGCACTGATCAGCAGGCGCTCGGTGGCCCGGAAGCGGACGTTGCCCTCGACCCA
>CAZMML010000607.1:0-3345 GCA_964567335.1 uncultured Nannocystis sp.
CGCGAGCGTCGCCGTCGCAGGCGTAGGCGAGGACGTCGCCGCCCGCGAGGACGAGCGCGAGGAAGATGTCGTCCTCGACGCGCGCGACGTAGGTGCCCTCGGCGAGGGCGGCGCTGGGTTCGTCACAGGCGCCAGCGGCCAGCGCGCCGGCGACCAGGGCCAGAGGGCGGAGCCAGGACATGAACTTCATGCCCAGGTTGGTGTCGCCAGGCCCCGCGGCGGTTGACGCGCGCCGGGTATCGCTGCCATCGACGCGGCCTATGGCCGAGGATCGCGCGGCGCGGGTCCGCGAGCGCGCGCCCGGAGTGACCGGCGAGGCCGCTCGATGTGCGCCGCGGCGACCGGCGGCGTCGCGGGCGAACATGCTATCGACCGCCGGCTCGGTCGTCGAGGCCGGCGAAGCGGAACATGACTGATGGGACAGGATCTGACCTGCCGGCGCGGCCGGGCCGGGCCGAGGCGGAGCCTCAGCGCTGCACATGCACGCGCGCGCCGGGCCGGGCGCGGCGGCGGCGCGGCAGAGCGGCGAGGAGGAGCAGGAGCGAGGGCGGGAGGTCGCGGGGCGCGGAGGCGCTGCAGCCGCAGCCGGGCGAGCGGGCCATGAGGCCGATCTCGGGGACGTTCACGGCGACGTGGGTGGCGAGGTCGAAGGCGCGATCGTCGTCGCCGAGGCTGGGGGCGCTGCGGAACATCGGCCTTTGGTCGTCGGGCGGTCCGCCCCAGAGGCCGCGGATCGGGTGGTCGCAGTCGATGGCGCCGGTCCACGGGTGGCGGAGCACGTAGCGGGCCTGGAAGTTGTTGACCTCGTCCTCGGCCGCGTGCGCGCCCGGCGGGGTGTCCTCTCGCCCGCCGACGATCGGCGGCGCGGCCCGGAAGACGAGGTCCTCGGCGAGGCCGTCCCGGGAGTAGCGGGCGTGGAGGCGGGTGAGCACGAGGTTGTACTCGATCTGCCGGACCTCGTCCGAGGTCGTTGTGCCCTGGTAGCTGGGGGCGACGTCGAGGCCGAGCGCGAGCAGCTCGCCGCGCCGCAGCGCCCTCGCGGGGCAGGGGTCGCAGGTGTTGGCGCCCCACGCGTACTCGGTGATGACGGCGCCGGGGTTGCGGGCGACGGTGGTGTCAAACAGGGCGGCGTAGAAGCTCCCGAAGCGGTCGCGGACGCCGTCGCGGACGTCGATGTTGGTCGGGATCGTGACGTTGGGGTAGTTGGCGACCTCGTAGCGCTGGGAGGGGGCGAGGATGTGGACGACGAGGTCCTGCACGCCGCCCGAGTTGAGCAGGCCGAGCCGCACGGGGAGGCTGAAGCTCTCGCTGTCGTAGTGGAAGCGCAGCGGGGAGAGGGTCGCCTTGCCGTCCGGGCGCACGTGGACCTGGCCGATGTTGACCTTGGCGACGAAGAACTTCATGCCGGCCTGGACGTAGGGCCGCAGGGCCTCGGCGGCGCCCTCGGGGATCTTGTAGCCGTGCTCGCGGATCCAGGCGTCGAGCGCGCCGGCCTCCGCGGCGCTGAGGATGACGACGTCGTACTCGCCGACCTGGAAGGTCGCCTCCACGGTGACCTTGTCGGTCGGCTTGCCCATCCGACCCTCCTCGCCCCGATGGATGCCGGGCGTGTACCCCTCGGCTTCGTCGTCGTCCCGGTCGGCGTACATGCAGGGGTCCTGCTCCCAGTACTCGACCAGCCGCGGGGCCGCGAGGCGATCGACGCGCTCGAAGAGCCGGCGGTCGAGCGTCTTGACGTCGTCCTTCTGCAGGACGACCGGCACCGGCACGACCAGGGCGAAGTCCTCGGGCGGGCCCTGGTAGTTGTTCTGCATCGAGAGGACGGTGCGGGTCCCGTCGCGCAGGAGCACGACGAGGGTGGCGTTGTTGAAGAGCTTGGCGTCGGCGCCGCCGACGTAGAAGCCGCAGAAGGCGCCGGCGGCGCGGGGGACCAGGCAGAGGCCGGCGGCGAGGGCGAGGCAGAGGCCGAGGCGAGGCATCGTCCGCACGATAGCGGAGCCGCGGGGGCGGCGTTCGTGCGCAGAGGCGCGGAGCTGCGCGGCCGCAGCGCGGGGTCTTCGCGCCGCCCCGCTGGGATAGACTGCGCTCGCGATGAACCCGACGCGCCTGCTCTCGACCTTCGCCCTGCTGGTGCCCGCGACGGCGGCGCTGCTGGCCTTCGAAGCGCTGGTGATGCGGACGTTGGCGCGCGGGGCGGCGCGCGCGGGGGAGCGCCCCTGGGGCGAGCGCTACGAACGGATCGGGCCGGCCTGGCTCGGCGGGCTGCTGCGCGCGGCGGGGGTGGAGGGGGAGGTCGAGGCGCTCGCGCTCGAGCGGATCGGGGAGGTCGGGCAGATGTCGGCGGTGTTCCGCATCAGCATGACCTATCGGACAGGTTCTGAAGGGCCGGCGAGCCTGGTGGTCAAGACGACGGCGCCCGAGCTGCGACAGCGCGTGCTGAACGCGGGCCTCGGGGTGTTCGCCGCGGAGCTCCGCGCCTACCGCCTGCCGGCGCCGACGCGCGGGCTGCTGCGGCCGCGCTGCTGGTACGGGGAGCAGCGGCCGGTGTCGCGGGCGTCGCTGCTCGTGCTCGACGACCTGTCGGGCTGGCGAGGGATGCCGGCCGACGGCAAGCTGACGCGAGCGGACGCGCTCCGGGTCGCGGCGGCCCTGGGCGAGCAGCACGCGGCGTGGTGGGGGCGCGGGGAGGAGCTGCGGGCGCGCGGGTTCCCGTGCGCGTCGGGGATGATCCGGGCCAGCGTGGGGCCGATGTGCGCGCTCGGGTGGTCGCGCGGGCGGGAGCTGATGGCGGGGCTCGTGGACCGGGAGTCGCTCGCGCTGCTGGGCCGGATCGTGCGGCGCCAGGAGGCGATCGGGCGCCGGCTCGACGCGGAGCCGCAGACGCTGGTCCACGGCGACCTCAACGCGAACAACCTCTTCTTCGACGACGCGGGCGGGCGGGTGTGCGCGATCGACTGGCAGGCCAGCCGCTCGGGGTCGTGGGCCGAGGACCTGGCCTACGTGGCGGTGATGGGCATGCACGCGGACGCGTGCGCGGAGGCGGAGGAGGCGCTGCTGGCGGCGCACCGCGGGGCGTTGGCGGCCGGCGGGGTGGAGCTCTCGCGCGAGGCGCACGCGTCGGCCTACGCGCTGGGGCTCTTCCAGGTGGCCGCGATCCTGGTGGTGGCGGGGATCATCATCGACCCGCGGCGGAGCCCGATCCTCTTCGAGCAGTACCGCGGGACGATCGGCGGCTGGGCCGACGCGGCGCGGCGCCACCGCCTCGCGGCGGTGCTGGCCGAGGTCCCGCGGTGAACCGGGCGGCCGCGGCCGCGATGGCCGGCGTGTTCCTCGCGGCCGTCGATC
>CAZMML010000608.1:0-3342 GCA_964567335.1 uncultured Nannocystis sp.
GACTCGCCCGATCCGGTGGACTTCGTCGCGCACCGGCGGCGCGCCCGGATCCCGCTGCGCGCCCCGGAGCGGAGCGCCGCGCCGCAGCCCGCCGAGCTCGCGCCCCCGGACCCCGCGCCCCCGGACCCCGCGCGAGCGAGCGCCGGCGCCCGCTCGCCCTGGGTGTGGCTCGGCGTCGCCCTCCTCGCGACCTTCGCCGGGGTCTTCCGCCGCCGCCTGCTCCGCGCGTACTCTCGGAGCCCGTGACCGACGTCGACATCGCAGAGCTCGTCCGCAAGGGCCAGATGATCGAGGCGATCCGCCGCTACCGCGAGCGCAAGGGCGGCAGCCTGCTCGCCGCTCGCGCCGCCATCGAGGCGATCCGCTGGGACCAGACCCAGGGCATCGCGCCGAAGGTCAACGCCTTCGAGGCCGAGCTCGATCAGCTCATCCGCAGCAACCAGAAGATCCAGGCGATCAAGCGCTACCGGGAGCAGACCGGCCTCGGCCTCAAGGAGTCGAAGGACGCGGTCGAGGCCCGCGCCGCCGCGATCGGCCACCGGGGCTGAGCCGAGAAGCGAGAAGGCCGCCCAACTCTGAGTTGGACGGCCTTCGTACATTGGGGATGGGCGCGATAGGATTCGAACCTATGGCTTCCACCGTGTGAAGGTGGCACTCTACCGCTGAGTTACGCGCCCGCGGTGAGGAGGGGCCTTATACCCCTCTTCTCAGAGGCACGCAAGGGGTCCCCGGACGAGCGCACGTGCGCAGGCTCCACGCCGCGCCCGCGCCCACGACCTAGCCCGGCTCCATGCTGCGCGCGTGCTTGATCAGCTCGCGGAGCTGCTTGGCGCCGAGCTGCGCCGCTGCACCCGCCAGCTCGCCGAGGAGATCGGACTTCCCGCTGTTGCGGTGCTTGGTCTTCGGGAGCAGCTCGCTCGGATCGCAGCCGAAGGCCTGCGCGAGCAGCAGCAGCGACTCGATCCGCGGCGACTTGTAGCCGAGCTCGAGCTTGTTGACGGTCGTCACCGTCAGCCCGGTCGCCTTGGCCAGCTCCTCGATGGTCATATGGGGGCGCCAGCCCGTCTCGTTCTGCCGCTTGCGCCGCGTCTTCGGCGGCGGCGTGTTGAGGCGCCACTGGCGGATCCGCTTGCCGATCTCTTGTGCAACTTCGTTCTCGTTCATGGTCCGTCGCTCATCGATGTGTGGGAGAGCCGTCCTCATGACACATGATTCCTGGCACTTGGAACAGTCTACATATGAGGATATGAGTGACGATTGTGCAGGATTCTTCGGACAGGTCTCTACAGGCACGTCATCAAGGACCACTGACGGGCACGGACGCACCTTCGAGCATGCCCGCAGAGCCAGAAGAGGAAGGCCAGGTGCCATGAGGCACGCGCTCCTCGAACCTGACCCTTCGCGCATGCCCGATCAGCGCGCTGCAGCGCCGCCCGCGCGCGGACAAGCGTCCGGCTCGCGGGCCGGAGGGGAGCGCTGGCTGCGACTCCGACGAGCCGACGCGCGCACGACGGGCCTGGGCGACGATCTCCGCTATCGTCCCTTCATGCGCCGTCTCCGCACACTCACGCTCGTGCCTCTCCTCGTCCTGCCAGCCTGCGGCCTCGACGATCTCTTCGGCGGTGACTCGAGCGACGACCCACCTCCGCCGCCCTGGTCGACGAGCCAGGACAGCTCGCCGACGACCTGGGATCCCACCGAGGGCGGCTGGGTGACGGACAGCGCCGGGCCGACCTCGACCGGCGAGATCGAGATGACCGGCGCGGACAACGACCCCGAGCTGGGGTGCCCCTGCGCCAAGGGCACCGA
The DNA here is from genome assembly GCA_964567335.1 of uncultured Nannocystis sp. GTDB lineage: Bacteria > Myxococcota_A > Polyangia > Nannocystales > Nannocystaceae > Nannocystis. Next base: position 1,810 of record CAZMML010000608.1, read on the forward strand.
GCTGATCTACGTCCTCTCCGACACCGGCGCGCTGTGGAGCTTCGACCCGACCGACCTGTCCTTCGACTTCATCGGCGGGATCGCGTGCGGCGGCATGAGCGACACCTTCTCGATGGGCGTCAGCCGCAAGGGGCGCGCGTGGGTGCAGTACTTCGGCGGCGACCTCTACACCGTCGACCTCAACGACCCCGGCGACCCGATCCCCTGCAAGGACCCCGGCTTCTCGCCCGGGCACCCGCTCTTCCCCAACTTCGGCATGGCCTTCGTCGCCAACAGCCTGAGCGACCCCTGCGACAAGCTCTACGCGCACTCCGGGATCGCCCCTGACGTCCTCGGCCAGGACGTCGGCGCGCTCGGCGTGATCGACCCGATCACGCTCCAGCTCTCGGTCGTCGCCCCGATCGACTACGGGTGGGGCGAGCTCACCGGCACCGCGACCGGCCGCCTCTTCGCCTTCGCTGGCACGGCCCCCGCGCTCCTCATCGAGTACGACAAGGACACCGGCGAGGAGCTCGATGTCCTCCCGCTCCCCGGCCTCAAGAGCGACAGCGCCTTCGCCTTCGCCTGGTGGGGCGGCGACTTCTACCTCTTCAGCGCCCCCGACGAGTTCGCGCCGGTGAGCCAGGTCTGGCACCTCGACTACGACGAGAGCGACGGCGCCGGGCAGCACCTCGGCCTGATCGACGAGGCCCCGGTGCGGATCGTCGGCGCCGGCGTCTCCACCTGCGCGCCCCCCGACCCCATGTGACCTGCCGTGAGGGGCAGGTCCTTTCAACCATGGCCGGAGAGCAAGAAGTTGGCCGCGCGCGCGAGCACCGAGGGGCGCCACTGCAGCAGGCTGTGCGAGCCGCCGACCAGCTCGGGCGCGATCCCAGGGAGCGCCGTCTCGGCGACGCCGACCAGCCCGTCGTTGTTGCCCGGGATCCAGCGCAGGTAGCCGCGCTCCCCCTCAGGCCGCCCGCCCGCGAGCACCAGGACCTCGGCGCTCGGCGGCGGCGCGCCCAGCCGGGCCGCCCGCGCCGGCTGCAGCTCGTCGGCGGCCGCCCCGGAGATCCAGCGGAAGGGCGCGAAGCCGGCGAGCCGCTCGGCCAACACCGCGCCCTGATTCGGCGGCGCCAGCATCGCCACGCGCTGCCGCTCCGCCTGCCGCGCGGCGCCCGGGCGCGCGAGGTAGGCCCGCGCGACCAGGCCGCCCATGCTGTGCGTCAGGATCCCCAGCGTCTCCACCCGCGCGCCGATCCACCCCTCGACGAAGTCCTCGAGGCGCTCACCGTGGCGCTCCAGGCTCTCCCCGCGCGTGTTGTAGCCGAAGGCCCGCGCCTCGAGCCCGCGGCGCCGCAGGTACGCGACCACGGGCCAGAGCCCCGCCCGCGTGCGCAAGGCGCCGTGGATCACCACGACCGGCCGCCTCACGCCGCCCTTGACCACGGCCCGCCCTCCCAGTGCCGCCGCCCCCCCGCCCGCAGGAGGCGCCAGCACAGCCCGAGCGCGGCGAGGATCCCGAGGCCGGAGACCTGCTGCAGGTGCAGCGGG
>CAZMML010000609.1:0-3341 GCA_964567335.1 uncultured Nannocystis sp.
AGCCAGAGCGCCTCGCCGAGCGTCAGGTAGAGCACGAGCAGCGCCAGCAAGGGCCCGAGCACCGCGCCCGTGTGGTCCATCGCGCGGTGGAACGAGAAGGCGAGCGCCCGGCGCTCCGCCGGCACCGCGTCGCCGATCAGCGCGTCCCGCGGGCTGGTCCGGATCCCCTTGCCGACGCGGTCGACGAACTTCAGCGCCACCGCGTGCCACCCGACCGCCGCGACCGCGAGCGCCGGGCGGGCGAAGGTCGAGAGCGAGTAGCCGAGCAGCACCAGCGGCTTGCGGCGGCCCAGGCGGTCGCTGAGCCGGCCCGAGAACAGCTTGAGCAAGCTCGCGGTCGCCTCCGCGAGGCCTTCGATCGCCCCGAGCAGCACCGCCGCCGAGCCCGGCGCCAGCCCGGCCACGAACACCGGCAGCAGCGGGTTTATCATCTCGCTCGAGAGGTCGGTCAGCAGGCTGACCACGCCGACCGCGAGGACGTTCCCGCGGAGCGCCTCCCACGCGCTGGGTCGATCGCTCGCCGCCACGCTCCTTTCATACTCCAAGGCCGCGCCCCGTGATACCACTCGGGCGCGGTCATGACCCCGGCTCCGCTCATCGCCCCCTCCCTGCTCAGCGCCGACTTCGCCCGCCTCGGCGAGGAGGTCGCCCACCTCGACCGCGCCGGCGCCGACTGGCTGCACGTCGACGTCATGGACGGCCGCTTCGTCCCCAACCTGACGATCGGCCCCCTCGTCGTCGGCGCGCTGCGCCCGCTCACCGCGCGGGTGCTCGACTGCCACCTCATGATCGAGGAGCCCGAGCGCTACGCCGCCGCCTTCGCCGAGGCCGGCGCCGACGTGATCACCGTGCACGTCGAGGCCTGCCGCCACCTCCACCGCAACCTCCAGCAGATCCGCGACCTCCCGCGCCGCGCCGGCGGGCGCGTGCTCGCCGGCGTCAGCCTCAACCCCCACACCCCGGCCGCCGCCCTCGAGCACGTCCTCCCGCTCTGCGACCTCGTCCTCGTGATGAGCGTGAACCCGGGCTTCGGCGGCCAGCGCTTCATCCCCGAGGTGCGGCCGAAGATTCGCGCCCTGCGGGCGATGATCGCGGAGCGGGGCCTCAGCACCCGCCTCGAGGTCGACGGCGGGATCACGGTCGACAACGTCGCCGAGGTCGCGGCGGACGGGGCCGACACCTTCGTCGCCGGGACCGGGATCTTGCGCAGCCCTCGCTTCGGCCCCGACTACGCGGCCGCGATCGCGGCGATCCGCGGCGCCGCCGAGGCGGCGATGACCTGGCGCACCCCGGCCCTGGCGACCGCGCTGTAAGTGCGTGGCGACTTGGCGCCGCGCGCGATCGGTGGCACCCTCGGCCCGTCCATGCTCCGCGTCCTCCTGTCGACCAAGCTCCTCGGTGTCTGTCTGTCGCTCGGCCTCGCGGGCGAGGCTCACGCCCTCGCGCCGGCCGCCACGCCCACTCCCGCGCAGGGCACCGTCGGCGCCCAGACCTCCGCGAGCACCGGCGCGACCAACGTCGAGGACAACAAGTTCGCCACCGTCAACCAGCCCGCCGAGCCGAACGACGCGACCGAGGCCGAGATCAACGCCGGCGGCCTCTTCACCTCCGGCAACGCCCGCGCCGGCGCGGTCACCGGCGGCGGGCGCGTCCGCATCCGCCGCAAGATCCACGAGTTCTCGGCCGCGCTGGTCGGCAACTACGCCCAGGCCGGGATCAAGCAGGCCGACGGCAGCACCAAGGGCCAGGTCACCGTCGGCAACGTCCAGGGCCGCGCCCGCTACGACGTCTTCTTCCGCCCGAAGATCTCCTTCTTCACCATGGTCACCGCGCGCTACGACCCCTTCCTCGGGCTCAAGACGCGCCTGCGGATCGACCCCGGCTTCGCCTTCTTCGTCCTCAACTCGCCGAAGCACCGCCTGTGGTTCGAGGTCGGCTACGACTTCCTCCTCGACGTCCGCAAGATCGCGGCCGGCGCGGACGCCACCGCCTGCGCCCCTGGCACCGGCCTCGTCCTCGACATCCCCAATGCCGACCCGACCATGCCCCAGTGCGCCGCGCGCCCGCGCGTCGTCACCCACAGCGGCCGCCTCTTCGCCGGCTACAGCAACCTCCTCTCCGAGCATGTCACCTTCGCGACCGGCATCGAGTACATCCAGGGCCTCGCCCCGCTCCGCTCCGTCGCCGCAGAGACCGACGGCGGCCTCGAGCGCGTCAAGGCCTGGGTGAACTGGGACGTCGCCCTCACCACCTCGATCACCAAGAACTTCGCCTTCGCCACCACCTTCACCCTCCGCTACGACAACGCCCCCCTCCCGGGCATCAAGAAGCTCGACACGATCACCGCCTTCAACCTCGTGTACCGCTTCTTCTGACGCCTCTGTGGCTCGCCGCGTCCTCGTCCTCGCCGCCCTCAGCGCGAGCTGCCTCCGCCCGACCGGCTTCCCGTGGGCGGCGAGCGACGGGTCCTCGAGCGTGGGCGCATCGAGCGTCGCGTCGGCGAGCGCCGGCACGTCGGACGCGCCGACGACGACTACCACCAGCGCCGGGACCGACGACACGACCGCGCAGCCGACCACGACGGACGCCGGCTCCTCGACGAGCGCCGGCTCCTCGGGCGCCTCGACCACGCAGGCGAGCACCACGGGCTCGTCGGGGTCGAGCGGCGAGCCCTCGTCGTGCGGCGACGGGCGCCTCGACCCTGGCGAGGAGTGCGACGACGGCGATGACGACGACGACGACGGCTGCACCGCCCAGTGCGGTCGCGACCGCCGGATCTTCGTCACCAGCACGACCCACAGCGGCGACCAGATCATGGGGCTGGAGGGCGGCGACACGATCTGCGCCAAGGCGGCGCTCGCTGGGTCGCTCCCGGGCGAGTTCAAGGCCTGGCTCAGCAACCGCACCACCGACGCGATCGGCCGCCTGAGCGCGGGCAAGGGCCGCTATCGCCGCCTCGACGACCTCCTGGTCGCCGCCTCCTGGGCGGATCTCCTGAGCGGCGCCCTCGAGAACCCGATCGTCGTCACCGAGCTCGACACGATCTACGAGAACGGCGTCTGGACCGGCACCCGCCCCGACGGCACCCACGGCGTAGGCGCCGACCACTGCCAGGACTGGACCCTCGCCGACTTCACCGACCCCGAGAACGGCGGCTTCTTCGGCTACGCCCTCGCCTTCGACGCCGTCTGGACCTACGCCGACGAGGACTTCAACCCCGGCCCCTGCGGCGGCGAGCTCGCGCTCTACTGTGTGGAGCAATGAGACCGCGGACTTGAAACACCACCACCGCGCTCGCCTTTCGCCCTAAGTCCGCGTCTCACTTCACAAATTCGCGCCTC
>CAZMML010000610.1:0-3340 GCA_964567335.1 uncultured Nannocystis sp.
CGCCTGGCGGCGCGGCGCTCGCTCGACGCGCCGAGCTACAGCTACGAACTGCTGCAGGCGGTCGCGGAGGAGCACCCGGACTACCAGGTCCGCCTGGTGATCGGCTCGGACATCGTGGTCCGCGGGGAGCTCGAGCGCTGGCACCGCTACGCCGACGTCGCCGCCGAGTTCACGCCGATCGTGGTGCCGCGGATGGGCTTCTCGGATCCGGGCCGCTGCGTCCTCCCGGAGGTCAGCAGCACGGCGGTGCGGACGTGGCTGGCGGCCGGCGACGACGCCGAGGCGCGGGCGTCGCTGGCGGCGGCGGTGCCGGCGGCGGTGCTTCACCGGCTGCGCTGCGGTCGTCGCGGGCACGCGTGGTTGATCGGCCAGGGGAACGTCGCCGCGCACGCGGCGCCCTGGCTGGCGGAGCGCGGCTGGTCGACGGCGACGGCGTCGGCCCGCGCCCTGGTCGAGGGGACCGGCGCGCTGCCCGCGGGGACGCCCGACGCGATCTGGGTGCTCTGCCACGATCACGCGCTGCCGGCGGTGGCGGCGGGGCTGCTGGCCCGCGGGGCGCCGCGCACACCGACGCTGCACGCGGCCGGGGCGCTGCCCGCGGCCGAGGCGCTGGCGCCGCTGGCGGGCGCGGGCTGGCCGGTCGGGACGCTGCACCCGATCTGCAGCCTGCGCCGGGAGCTGCCGCGCGGTCGCCTGGGCTCCTGCGCCTTCGGAGTCGAGGGCGATCCGGGGGCGCGCGAGGTGGTGGCGACCTGGCTCGGCGACCAGGTGACGCTCGACCTGGGGGGGCTCTCGCGCGCCGAGCGGGTCCGCTACCACGCCGCGTGCGCGCTGGCCGGGAACCACCTGGCGGTCCTCTCGGAGCGCTCGCGCGAGGTGCTGCGCGGGCTCGGGTTGCCCGAGGAGGGCGCGGGGCGGGCCGTCGCGGAGCTGCTCCGCTCGGCGCTCGAGAACCTGCTCGCGCTCGGGGTGCCCCGCGGGGTGTCCGGTCCAGCGGCGCGCGGCGACGAGGCGACGCTCCGCGCCCACGCGGAGGCGCTCGCGGGGCCGGCAGGGGCGCTCTACGCGGCCCTCGCGGCCCAGCTCCAGGCGATCCTGCGCCGGGCCTGAGGGCTGCGGACCACCGCGACGGCCGGCGAGGTGGCGGCGTCAGTGAGCCGTACTCGGCGCGCTGTGCAGGAGGCGGCGCGAGGGAGTTCCCGGACGGGCTGCCCTGGGGCGAGCTCGGCGAGACACGCAGGCCGGGGCGCAGGAGGCGGAGCCGCGCTGTGCACGTGGGCGCCCCGTCCTGCGGTCGGACGGAGCTGGAGGTGGGGGCGGGGGCCCCGTCCGTGCCGGATGAGGCTCGCGGGGCGGGCTGGACGCTCGGGGCCGCGTGGGGCATGGTGGGGCCATGTGGAGCTTCGGGACCCGCTGGACGCTCGCGCTCGCCTGGCTCGCCGCGTGCGACCAGGAGCTGATTGAACCTGTCGATGAGGTCCTGTCGGAAGAGGCGGGCGCTCCGCGCGGCCAGCTCCCCCTGGGCACCCCGCCGCAGGAGCCGCTGGCGGCGATCCCGGCGCCGCTCGCCGAGGCCTTCTGCGAGATCAACGTCGAGGGGGTGCCACGCGCGACCGAGACCGACTACCTGCCGCACGTGATCCAGTGCGAAAACGGCGGGGCGGGCTTCGAGGCGCTCAAGGCCCAGGCGATCGCGGCGCGCTCGGTCGCCTACTACGCGATGGCCAACGACGGCCAGATCTGCGACGGGCAGGGCTGCCAGGTGTACTCGTGCGGGGCCGACCCGGCGCAGATCCACTACGACGCGGTCGAGGCGACGGCGGGGCAGTACCTCTCCTACAACGGCTGGCTGACCTACGCCTTCTTCGTCGCGGGGGACAACCAGCAGCCGGCGAGCTGCGTCGACACGGACAACGGGAACGTATCAGCGACGGAGAAGTGGGTCACGTTCAACGAGGGCAAGACGGTCTACGACGTCGACCAGACGGCGCTCGGCTTCAAATTCCCGGAGGACCTGAACGTCGCGGGCTACGGGCAGAACCGCGGCTGCATGTCGCAGTGGGGCGGCCGCTGCCTCGAGAACACCAAGGGCTACGACGGGGAGAAGATCGTCCGCTTCTACTACGGCGCGGACATCGAGATCCTGCAGGCCCAGGGCGCGTGCGTGACGCCTCCGCCGCCGCCGAACCAGCCCGCGGCGGGGACGCTCGAGGGGGCGCCCTGCGACGCGGGGGTCACGGGCTGGGCGTGGGATCCGGACCACCCGGACCAGCCGATCAACACCTACGTCAGCTTCCTCGCGCCGGTCGGCGACCCGAACGCCGCGTCGTTCACGGTCCTGGCGAACCAGCACCGCGACGACCTCTGCATGTCGCTCGGCTCGTGCGAGCACGGGCTCTCGCTCGGGATCCCGCGCAGCCTGCGGGACGGAGCGCCGCACCCGGTGTACGCGGTCGGGGTCGACGTCGACGCGATGACGCAGACGGAGCTCAGCGGGAGCCCGACCGAGTTCACGTGCCCGCCGCCCGCGCTGCCGCCGGGGGTCCGCCGCTGGGTGACGGATCCGGGCGTGCTCGACGCGTGGAAGTTCTCGACCTTCTGGCAGCTCGCGAAGGTCGACGCAGCGACGCTGGCGACGCGGCCGGAGTGGAAGCCGATCGAAGCGGCGCCCTCGCTGCTGCAGGCGGAGGGCGACGCGGCGGTGTGGCTGGTCGACCTGGGCTTCCGCCGCCTGGTGCCGAGCCCGGAGGTCGCGGCCGCGTGGCAGCTCGACCTCGGCGCGGCGACGGTGGTCAGCGCGGCCGAGCTCGCGGGCCACCCGGAGGGGACGCCGCTCCGGCCGGAGCCCTTCCTCGTGCAGGGCGAGGGCCCGGAGGTGTATCTGATCGACGACCCGCAGTGCCCCGAGGGCGGCGATCCGAACGACCCACAGTGCCCGCCCGGCGGCGGGACGACCGGCGACTCGGGCGACCCCTCGGCCTCGGGCGCGCCGACGGAGGGCGGGAGCGGCGGTGGCTCGGGCGGCCCGGGTGGGAGCGGCGGAAGCGGCGGGAGTGGCGGCGGGGAGAGCGAGGGGTCGGCGGGCTCGGGTTCGGCGGGTTCGGCCTCGGGCGCGGCGCTGCCGCCGGGCTTCGGCGTCGATGAGGGCTGCGGCTGCCGCTCCGCCGAGCCGCGAGGGGCCGGCCTCTTCGGACTGGTGATCCTCGCAGGCCTCGCGCGCCGCCGCCGCCGCCGGTGAGCGCGGGCAGGATCGTCGCGGGATCGAGGACATCGTCCTCCGGGCCCGCGTTGGAACGAGAACGCCTTGTTCTCATGCCGACGCCGAAACGCGCGCTCTGCC
>CAZMML010000611.1:0-3338 GCA_964567335.1 uncultured Nannocystis sp.
GTCGAGCGGCGGCGCCATCGAGGTCATCTCCGACAGGCGCGCACGCAGCAGCAGCGCCAGCAGGTTGCGCGACACCTCCGTCTGGATCCCCGCGAGCAGATCGGCGGGCAGCGGCCCCGAGAGCACCTCCACCGCGAGCGCGGGGATCGACAGCGCCGGCACCGTCAGCCGCACCTGCAGCCCGCCGCCGAGCACGAGCACCGAGGGGTGCAGGTGGAGCGTCAGGGTCAGCAGCACCGTCCCCGACACGACAGGTCCGCTCGGCGGGGTGATCCGCGCCTCGCCCGTGAGGCGCAGGTCGAGCGCGATGTTGCCGCCGTTCGCGGCGGCGAGCCGCACCCGCGGCGCGTCGAGGAAGAGGTTATATCCGAGCGTCGCGTTCCCGGGCCCGCCCGGGTTCGGGATCGTCTCCTGGCCTACGAGCTGCGGCGGGATGACCCCGGCGCTGTGGAAGATGCGGATCGCTTCCTGGAGGGTCCGCTGCCGCACCTGGGCGACCGCGGCGAAACCAGCGTGATTGGGCATGTTCTCGCCTCCGGCAGCGAGCGCGCGAGGAAGTCAAGGGTGGGGCTGACGCTTCGCAGACGCACCGCCGCACGAGCGTGCGACGTCGACCGAGAAAGGCACCTGAGAACGTGGCATAGAAGACACCGCGCGAACGGAGCCCACGTGATTGACACGACCTGTATGACCGCTTCGTAGTCCCGCTAACGGGTTCTTTCGAGACCCGACGCTCCGCGATCAGCCCCACCACACTATCGCAGAGCGCCGGGCGCCGTGTCTACACATTTTTTGTGGCGAGATTTCGCGCAGCGCTCTCACGTCCACTGGACGCGCGCGCGCAGGCCGGCCAGGCTGCCGTCTGGCGCGATTCCGGCGATGTAGACCGGATGCAGCGGTCCGCCCTCCGGGTCCGCGCCGACGATGATGACGTGCAGACCCGTCAACGTGGACTGCATCGCCTGCGCCAGCGCCACCGCCTGCGCCGTCTGTCCTGGCGTGTGGTGCTCGATCAGGCGCCGGAAGAACCCCTCGGGCGCCTCGACCCGCGCGATCCGGCCCTTTGGATCCTTTGGGTCGAGCCCGAGCGCCGCGGAGAAGGTCTGCGCCGTCAAGGTCTCGAGCTGCGCCGGCTGGTGGAAGCTGAGGAAGCGCTCGCCCGTCAGCTCGGTCCCGTAGTCGTCGAAGGTCAGGTGGAAGGCCAGCGCCTCGAAGTGGTTCGAGAGCTCCTCGCCGCCGCGCTGCCGCTGACGCGCCACCTTCACCGCCAGACGACCGAGCGGCGGCATCGCCGCGACCTCGTCGCTCGAGAGCCCGTTGTCGTTGGTGTCGAAGGCCGCGACCAGCTCCTGCCGGGCCGCCGCGAGCGCGAGGTCGACGTCCTTGCGCGTCACCCGCTCGCTCGGGTTCCCCCCGCGGCGCACGATGTAGCGGTAGAAGAAGTCGACGAGGTCGCGCTCGGCGCCGGTCAGCTCGCCGATCTTGCGGCGGATCTCGGCGCGGCTGGTGATCCCGTCGCGGCCCCCGGCCTCGGTGATCTGATCGGCGGCCCACTCGAACGCTGCGTTGACCTCGGACTTGGCGATGCGTGACACGGCCGGGAGTGTGCCCGGGCCCGCGCGGCCCGCCAAGCGAAATGACGCCCCCTCCGCCCGCCCGACCTCACCCCGCCCGCGCCGCCGCCAGCGGCTCCGGCGCGAAGATCTGGGAGAGGTCGACCCCGGAGAGACGGACCAGCCCCAGCGCCTCGGCGTCCCGCGCCGCCTTCATCAGCGGCTCGTCCAGGATCTCGCTGCGGAATTGGAGCCCCTCCCACGCCCGGGCGATCACCGCCGGCGCCAGCGTCTTCCCCGTCAGCCGCGCCATCGCCGCCTGCGCGACCTCCCTCGCCCCGGTCGGGTCGCCCGCGATGGTGCGCTCCGCCGCGAGATGCCCGCGCAGCAGCGCGACCACCCGCTCCGGTCGCGCGAGCAGCTCGCTCCGCACCAGCAGCACGGTGGTGACGAAGTGTCCCCCGGGCCACAGCGTCCGCTCGTCGACCAGCACCTCGCCCCCGCCCTCGATCACCAGACGCGAGGCCCACGGCTCCGGCGCCCACGCCCCCGCGATCGCCCCGCCGCGGAAGGCCTCGAGCGCCTGCGCGTTCTCCTGCGGGGACACGCTCACCGCCCCGCCGCCGAAGGCGTCGGTCTCGAGGCTATGCGCTTTCAGCCATGTCCGAAGCGCCACGTCCTGGGTCCCGCCGAGCTGCGGCGTCGCCACCTTCTGCCCGCGCAGGTCCTCGGCCCGCGCGATCCCCTCGCGCACGACCAGCGCCGCCCCGCCGACCGCCGCCCCCGCGACGATCCGGACCGCCGCCCCGCCCGAGCGCACGAAGGCGTTGACCGCCGGGTTCGGCCCGACGTAGGCCGCGTCGAGCGCCCCCGAGAGCAGCGCCTCGATCGCCGCCGGCCCCGCGTTGAAGGTGAAGGTCTCCAGCTCCAGCCCGGCCCGCCCGAGCTCCGCCGCGAAGAGCCCCCTCTCCACGCCGACCAGCGCCATCGCGTGCGTCAGGTTGGGGAAGAACCCGAGGCGCACCCGCTTCGAGTCCGGCGGCGGGGCGCACCTGGCCAGCCCGAGCGCGAGGGGGGCGAGGACGAAGCTGCGGCGCGAGACGACCACCGCGCGAAGGTACGTGCCCCCCTCGCCAAAGTCCAGAGTAGTGACATGAAATTCACTATAAAAGAATTCGACTTGCGCTACCCTGCGCGCGCCCGACCATGCTGCCCCTGCTCCTCACGCTCCTCGCGACCCCGCCCGCCGCGGGCCCCGCGAGCGCGCCCGATCGCTTCCACCCGCCCGCTCGCGAGCACCTCTGGCTCACGCCCGGATCGGCCGCGGGCGGCGCCCTGACCTTCACCCCCGGCAAGGGCCTCAAGGTCGCCAGCGACGACGGCCGCTACAGCCTCGCGCTGAGCCTCCGCACCGGCTTCCTCTACAGCGGTCGCCGCGCCCCGCCGGCCCCCTTCGAGCACAACTTCGAGATCCGGCGCGTGCGCCTGGTCCTCTCCGGCAACGTCTTCAGCAAGCACCTCCACTACTTCGTCCAGCTCGCGCTGGCCCCCCGCGAGCTCGACCTCGCCGACGGCGTCGTGCGCACCTCGCCGATGCTCGACGCCTACGCGCGGATCACCCGCCTCCGCGACCTCAACCTGTGGGTCGGCCAGTACCGGGTGATGTACACGCGCGAGCGCAACATCCAGGACATCAACCCGCTGCTGATCGACCGCTCGCTCGCCAACTTCGAGTTCAACGTCGACCGCGACATCGGCCTCGACCTCCGCTCCGAGGACCTCGGC
>CAZMML010000612.1:0-3336 GCA_964567335.1 uncultured Nannocystis sp.
GACCTGGCGGGTCTTCCCGCGGGCGCTCGCCGGGCAGCTCGGCGCCAAGATCTGGGTCCTCGACCACCTCGCGGAGCAGCTCGGCGTCCCGCGGGCGCGGGTGCGGGCGCAGCAGCACCACCACAGCCACGCGGCCAGCGCCTTCTTCGCCTCGCCCTACGAGGAGGCCGCCGTGCTCGTGGTCGACGGCGTGGGCGAGGCCCACTCGACGACGCTGTGGCGCGGCCGCGGCGGCGGGCTCGAGCTGCTCGAGAGCGTCGACTTCCCCCACTCGCTCGGGCTCCTCTACGCCGGGCTCACGGCCTACCTCGGCTTCGCCGTCAACGAGGGCGAGTACAAGGTCATGGGCCTCTCGGCCTGGGGCCGTCCGACCCTGCGCGAGGCCTTCGCGCGGATCGTCCGCCTCGACGCCGACGGCTCCTACGAGCTCGACCTCGCCTGCTTCGCGCACATGAGCGACGCGGAGCTCGGCTTCGGCCCCGCGCTCGAGCGCCTGCTCGGGCCGCGCAGACCGCCGGGCCGACCCTGGGACTTCGCAGATCCGGCCGACCGTCGCTACGCCGACGTCGCCGCCACGCTGCAGGTGGTGCTCGAGGAGGCGCTCCTCGGGCTCGCCCGCCGCGCCCGCGCGCGCACGGGCAGCGAGCACCTCTGCCTCGCCGGGGGCGTCGCCCTCAACGCCCTCGCCAACGCCCGCTTGCGCCGCGAGGCCGGGTTCCGCCGGGTCTTCGTCCAGCCGGCCGCGGGCGACGCGGGGGGCGCCCTCGGGGCCGCGCTGCTCGCCGCCCGCGAGCTCGGCGACCCGCGCCCCGCGCCGCTGCGGAGCGCCGCGCTCGGCCTCCCGATCGACGGCGCCCGGGCCCACGCGGTGGCCCACGAGCTCGGGCTCCCGGTGCGCCGGGTCGACGACCCCGCCGCCGAGGCCGCGCGCCTGATCGCCGAGGGGAAGATCGTCGCCCACGCCCGCGGCCGCTTCGAGTGGGGTCCGCGCGCGCTCGGCCAGCGCTCGCTGCTCGCCTGCCCGCGCGAGCGCGCGACGCGCGACCGCCTCAACAAGCTGATCAAGGAGCGCGAGCCCTTCCGGCCCTTCGCGCCCGCGGTCCTGTCCGAGCGGACCTCCGAGCTCTTCGGCGGCGAGGCCGACGACATGAGCCCCTTCATGACGACCGTGCTGCCGGTCCGGGAGGACGCGCGGGGGCGCCTCGGCGCCGTCACCCACGAGGACGGCACCGCCCGCCTGCAGACGGTCGAGGCCGACCGCGCGCCCGAGCTGCACGCGGTCCTCACCGCGCTGGCGCGCCTCGGGCGCGACCCGGTCGTGCTCAACACCTCGCTCAACGGCGCCGGCGACCCGATCGTCGCCAGCGCCGAGGACGCGCTGGCGTTCTGGCTCCGCCACCACGTCGACGTCATGATCGTGGGCGACCTCCTGCTCGAGCGAACGCCATGACCCTGCCACGCCCCCCGCGACCCTCCCTCCTGCGCCGCCTCGGCGCCCGCGCCCGGACGATCGCTCGCCTGGTCGGCCACTTCTTGCACCCGGCGCGGTGGATCCTCGCGCCGCTGCTGGTGGTGCTGCTCCTGACCGGCGCCCTGCTCTGGCTCACCGGGGGCCTGGCCTACGTGGCCCCCTTCGTCTACACCCTCTTCTGATCCGACGCCGATATACTGCGCGCCGTGCTCGCGCTCTACCGCCGCTTCTTCGCCCGCCTGCCCGTCCGCCCGGTGGCGGGGGACGGGCAGCTCCACCTCCTCAGCGAGGCCGAGATCGCGATGATCCGCCGCCGCCACCGCCAGGCCGTGGCGGCCGCCGCGGGCCTCTCGGTGCTCGGCTTCCTGGCCTACTTCCTGCCCGTGTACTTCGCGCCGGGGCTCTTCCCGACGACCACCCTGAGCCTCTTCGGCGCCGAGCTCGCGCTCCCCTGGGCCGAGCTGCTGTGGGGCGTGTTCCTGATGGTCGTCGAGATCTACCTGCTGGTGCTCCTCAACCTCTGGGGCGTCCATGAGATCGCCGTCGCAACCGGCCTGATCGCCGCCCAAGGCAAGGACGCGGTGGCCGAGCGGCTGATCGACATCGGCGTCGAGAACAAGCACAAGGGGCTCCTGCAGTACGGCATCGACCCCTTCCTCGGCGTAAGTCCGACGCTCCTCTTCGCCATCAACCTGCTGCTCCGCCTCAAGGGCTTCCTCGGCAGCAAGATCCTCCGCTACGCCGTCCAGCGCCTGCTCGGCCGCCTCGCCGTCCGCGAGGTCCTCGACTTCATCGGCATGCCGATCTACATGGCGATCAACGGGCTGAGCACGCACGCCGTGCTGCACGAGGCGAAGGTCATCATCATGGGGCAGAAGCTGATCGAGCGCGTCGCCTCGCGTCTGCCCGTGGACCTGGCCGCCGGGCCGGCCGAGCGGGCGCTCATCTATGACACGCTGCGCTTCATCGCGGTCAGCAAGCGCGACTTCCACCAGAACCACTTCCACCTGACGAAGGCGCTCGTCGAGCGCCTCGAGATCGACACCTCGAACCCGCGCGGCGACCTCTCGGACTACCTCGGGCGCCTGGCCCGGGCCCCCGGGCCGCTGCGCCGCTTCGGCGCCCTGCTGATCGTCATCGGCTTCATCCTCGACGGCCAGGTGTCGTGGCGCGAGCGGCGGCGGATCCGCGAACTCCAGGGGCTCGGCGCGATCGACGTCAGCGTGCCCGAGGTCGCGGCGCTCTGCCGCGACTTCGTCCGCGGCGCGGGCGTCGAGGGCCTGCTCGATCGCCTGCTCGCGGCTCCGGAGGGCGACGCGGCCTCGTCCGCCCTCGCGGCCGCGGGTTAGTCAGGCGCGGCCCCCGCCGCCCCCAAATTCGCCGCCGCCGCCCCGCCACGAGGACATCGGCGCCACCCGCTCGTCGCTGCGATGCACGTCGAGCGGTCGATCGAGACCGATCGCCACGGAGCGGTGTCGGCGCTAGCACCCGGCGGCCCCGCTTGTCGCCGCGATGCACGATCAAGACAGATCACTACGTACCGGTGTCGGCGCGCGTGCCGTGCGGGGATCCTCGATCCCTCGCCTCGTGGCGCGCCGCCCGCGAGGGCGGTCAGCCGGCGATCAGCTCGTGGGCCGGTCGCGCGACGCGCTAGGCTCGGCGTATGCGCAGGCTCGGGGTGAGGCGGGAGCGGGTGGAGCGAGGGGAAGAGGCGCAGCGGCCGAGTCCGGTCGCGGCTTCGGGGACGTCGGCGCAGCAGACGCTCGGCAACCGCGGGGTCGTGCAGCTGCTGCGGTGCCTCCAGGGGGCGCTGGCGGCGGCGAACGAGCCGACGGCGATCCGCGACGCCGCGGGCCGAGGCGTCC
>CAZMML010000613.1:0-3334 GCA_964567335.1 uncultured Nannocystis sp.
CACGCGCCCGCGCCGACCACGTAGCCCGCGCGCGGGAAGACCAGCGCGGGCGGCTGGCCCTCCGACCAGGCGGTGAGGAGCCCGCCCGCGTGGTCGAAGTGGAGGTGCGAGAGGACCACGAGATCGACGTCCTCCGGGCGGACGCCGAGCTCGGCGAGCGAGCGCAGCAGGACGTGCTCGGACTCCTGGACCCCGAAGCGGTCGCGCAGCTTGGGCTCGAAGAACGCGCCGATGCCGGCCTCGAAGAGGATCGTGCGGCCGGAGTCCTCGCGGACGAGGAGCGCGCGGCAGGCGAGGACGATCCGGTTGCGATCGTCGGGCGGACACCAGCGCTCCCACAGCGCCCTGGGGCAGTTGCCGAACATCGCGCCGCCGTCGAGGCGCTGGGTGTTTCCCTCCACCGAGTCGAGCCGCATGCCCCCCTCTATCACGAGAGGGCGCGGACCAGACGGGCGAAGGTGTCGCCGCGCTCGCCGTAGTTGCGGAACCAGTCGTAGCTGGCGCACGCGGGGGAGAGGACCACGGCGTCGCCCGCGCGGGCGAGGCGCCGGGCCGCGGCGACGGCGGCCTCCATCGAGCTCGCGCGCTCGGCGGGGACGACCCCCTCGGCGAGCGCGTAGAAGGCCTCGGTCGCCTCCCCGATCGCCACCAGGGCGCGCCCGCTCCGGCGCAGCAGCTCGCGCAGCGGCGCGAGGTCGTCGCCCTTCGCCCGACCGCCCGCGATCAGCACGAAGGGGCGGTCGAAGCCGTCGAGGCTGGCGAGCACGCTGGCGACGTTCGTCGCCTTCGAGTCGTCGTAGTAGCGCACGTCCTCCAGCTCGCGGACGAAGGTCATGCGGTGCGGCAGCCCGGCGAAGCCGGCGAGCCCGCGCGCGCAGGCCTCGGGCGTCGCCCCGAGGTGGCGGGCGGCCGCGAGGGCGAAGAGCGCGTTCTTGCTGTTGTGCCGCCCCGCCAGCGCCAGCGCGGCGCGCGGGTAGGCCTCGCCGCCCGGCAGCACCAGCGTGTCCCCGGGGCCAGCTCCCTCGACGCGGGCCCCCTCCGGTGCGTCGACCCGCAGCACGCGGCCGCGAGGGACCTGCGCCGCGAACCAGGGGGTCCAGGCGTCGCCCGCGTCGAAGAGCGCGAGGCCGGCGGGATCGAGCCCGGCGAAGACGCGGGCCTTGGCCGTCGCGTAGTCGGTCATCGTCGGATAGCGATCGAGGTGGTCCGGGGTCAGGTTGAGGACCATCGCCACGTCGACCGGCCGGACCGCGAGGGTCTCGAGCTGGAAGCTCGAGCACTCGAGCACGAGCGCCCCCGGGGGCGGACCGCGACCTTCCGCCAGGGCCGCCGCGAGCGGCACGCCGAGGTTGCCGCCGACGAAGGGCCGCATGCCGGCCTCGGCGAGCAGGGCGCCGGTCAGGGCGGTGACGGTGCTCTTGCCGTTGGTGCCGGTGATCAGCACGGTCGGCAGGCGGCCCCAGCGATCCGCAGCGACCGCGAGCGAGAGGTCGAGCTCGCCGCTCACCTGCGCCCGCGGGGCGTACGCAGCGAGCGCCTCGCGGAAGCGCGCGGGCGGGACCCCCGGGCTCAGGATCATCGCGTCGATCCCCGCGAAGGCGGCGGCCGGCGGCTCGGGCGCGCCGAGGAAGGCGACCGCGCCGGCGGGGACCTCGGCGTCCGGACGGGCGTCGTCGACGGGGACGCGCGCGCCGCGGGCGTGGAGCTGTGGGGCCGCGGCGCGGCCGCTGGCGGCCGCGCCGACGACGAGGGCGTGAGCTGGGGTCGACATCAGCGGAGCTTGAGGGTGGCGAGGCCGATCAGGGCGAGCATGAAGCTGATGATCCAGAAGCGCACCACCACCTTGGGCTCGCTCCAGCCCTTGAGCTCGAAGTGGTGGTGGATCGGGGCCATCTTGAAGACGCGCTTCCCGGTGAGCTTGTACGAGACGACCTGGACGATCACGCTGACCGCCTCGAGGACGAAGATCCCGCCGATGATCACGAGCGTGAACTCGTTCTTGGAGGCGACCGCGAGGAAGCCGATCCCCGCGCCGAGCGGGAGGCTCCCGACGTCGCCCATGAACACGCTGGCCGGGAAGGTGTTGTACCAGAGGAAGCCGATCCCCGCGCCGCACATCGCGCCGCAGTAGATCGAGAGCTCGCCGACGCCGGGGATGTGGGGGATGTTGAGGTAGCGGGCGATGTCGAAGCCGGCGATGAGGGTGCCGGCGGCGTAGGTGAGGACGAGGAAGGTGCCGGCGGCGATGACGACCGGCATGATCGCGAGGCCGTCGAGGCCGTCGGTCAGGTTGACCGCGTTCGAGGTGCCGACGATGACGGTAGTCGCCAGGCCGAAGTAGACGAGCGCCGGCAGGACGATGTCGTGGTCGTAGAAGTCGAGGAAGGGGAGGGCGAGGCGGTAGCGGAAGGTCTCCGGCATCATGTCGCCGCCGTAGAGGAAGCCGACCGCGGCCATCCCGACGGCGAGCTGGGAGAGGAACTTGACCTTGCCGGGCATCCCGCCGGAGTGCTTCTTGCGGACCTTGAGGGCGTCGTCGATGAAGCCGATGACGCCGTAGCCGGCGGTCACCGCGGTCGCCAGGAGCACGAACTTGTTGCTCATGTCCGACCAGAGGACGGTCGGGATGATGAGCGTGAAGAGGATGTGGCTGCCGCCCATCGTCGGGGTGCCGCGCTTGGAGAAGTGCGACTGCGGGCCGTCGTCGCGGACCACCTGGCCGAGCTGGATCTTCTGCAGCGTGCGGATGAACCACGGGTAGAGGACCAGCGACAGCACCAGGGCCGTCAGCGTGGCCGCGAGGATCCGCGTCGACGTGTAGCGCAGGACGTTCAGCCAGCTGAGCCAGCGGACGTCGTCGTGGAGCGCGAAGAGGAGTTGGTACAGCACGGCCTGGCTCCGCCTTGCCACGGGGCTTGCGGCGGCGCAACAATTCGCCGGATGCGCGCTACGCGGCGCCGAGCCAGGCGCGCCACGCCTCGGGCATGTCTTGCGTCGGCAGGCGCTGGGCCAGGGTCATCGGCGTCCACTTCGGGCGGGCCGGCTTGGTGCGCAGCGGCAGGCCGGCCTGCTCGGGGGTCCGCCCGCCCTTGCGCCGGTTGCAGGCCCCGCAGGCGGTGACGACGTTGGTCCACGTGGTCTTGCCGCCGCACACGCGCGGGACGACGTGGTCGAGGGTCAGCTCGTGGTCGCCGTAGACGACGCCGCAGTACTGACAGCGGAAGCCGTCGCGCAGGTAGACGTTCTTGCGCGAGAAGCGGACCACCTGCGGGCCGGGGCGGACGGCGGCGAGGAGGCGGACGACGGACGGCGCGGCGAAGCTGCGGGTGACGGA
>CAZMML010000614.1:0-3334 GCA_964567335.1 uncultured Nannocystis sp.
TCGCCCTCGTCCTCGTCGCCGAGCTCGCCGGGGAAGGCGCCGAAGCTGCCGCCGCGGTAGGGGGGCATGTTCTCGGGCGGCGCGAGGCCCTCGAGCGTCGAGGTGTCCATCACGTCGGCCGGGAGCTCGAGGTCGACCCGCGGGGCGTCCCGCCACATGCTCTCGAGGTCATAGTGGCGACGGACCGGGTGGTAAAAGATGTGGATCAGGAAGTCGTCGTAGTCGAGGAGATCCCACAGGTGCTCCTCGAGGCCGTCGGTGCCGATCGGGACGAGGCCCATGTCCTTGAGGCCAGCGAGGATCGCGTCGGTGACGCCGCCGACGTGGCGGTCGGAGCGGCACGAGACGATGAGCGCGTGGTCGGTGTAGCCGGCGACCTCGGTCAGCAGCAGCACGGCGGGCGCGAGCGCCTTGGCGTCGACGGCGATGGCGAGCGCGCGCTGGAGGGCAGGCGGCAGATCCGCGCGGTGAAGGACGGGCTTCGTCACGCGTGGCCTTGTAACGCGCGGGGAGGGCGGCGCAAAGCCCTGGAGGGCCGCGTGATCCGTTCTGGCGTCAGCTCGGGGCGGGCGGCCGAGAGCGTCAGCTCACGTGCCCGCGAGCCCGTCGAGCAGACGGCGTCGCTCGACCTCGTAGCGGATCCGTTCGGGCAGGGGTTCCGCCCGAGTCGGCGCATCGACCGCGAGCTCCGGGGCGGGCTCGAGCGCGCCGGTGAGGTGGGTCTCACCGGCGAGGGTCCGTCCGGCCTCGTCGGTGAGCTTGTAGGCGACGCGGAGTTCGGCGCGGCGCCACACGCCGGTGGCCCTGTGCAGCTCGATCTCTCCGGCGATCTCGGTCAGCTCGGTGTGCTGCCGCCACTCGCGGCCGGGGCCGCCGGCGATCTGCGTGGTGTCCGCCGCGGGGGCGAGCGAGAGCGTGATCCGCACGGCCTCGCCCTCCTCGGCGGCGGCGACGGCGAGCGCGGGGGCCGCGAGGGCGACGACGTCGTGGACGCTGCGCTGGGCGTCGTCGAGCCAGCGCAGGTGGACGTCCGAGTCGAGCGGCCGCGCTTGCCAGCCGCGGTGGAGCGCCCGGGTGTAGACCTGCTCGCCGATGATCGTGACCTCGCGGCCGCGCTCCTTGTCCGTGCGCTGCGACAGGGACATACGCACAGGTTCTCCGGGACCTGACCCCCAGCGCAGCTCGAGGTCGTCGCGGATCTCCTGGACGAGCGCGTTCCGCTGGCCGACCACGGGCGGCGCGGGGGCCGACGGGAGCAGCCGGAAGGAGGCGGAGTAGCGCAAGGTGTGGCGACCGAGCAGCTCGCGGGTGACGGCGTGGCCCTGCGCCAGGGCGGCGAGGAGGGCGGCGGGGCCGGGGGCGGCCAGGAGCGCGTCGACGCGGGCCCTCGCGGCCTCGGCCTGGCCCTGGCGAGTGACGCCGGGGCGCGGCGGGAGGCTGGCGGCGACCGCCGCGCCGTCGTCGTCGACCTCGCCCGCGGGGCAGCCGGCGGCGAAGATCCACGCGATCAGGAGCGGGGCGGTCCGCGGCACGGGCGGAGCATAGCAGGATCGCGTAGGATCCTCGCGCCGTGCTCAGCCCAGAGATCCTCCCGGTCGAGGTCGATCCCTTCCTCGTCCACGTGCTCATGGCGCCGTGGGCGGGCCTGGCGGCGTTCGTGTGGGGGACGCTGTGGGGGAGCTTCGCCAACGTGGTGATCTGGCGGCTGCCGCGCGGGCTCTCGGTGGTGCGGCCGCGGTCGGCGTGCCCGGCGTGCGACACGCCGATCGCGTGGTACGACAACGTGCCGGTGCTCTCGTACCTGATCCTGCGCGGGCGCTGCCGTCGCTGCCGCGAGCCGGTGTCGCTGCGCTACCTGGTGGTCGAGCTGCTGTCCGGGGTCCTCAGCTTCGCGCTCTACCTGCAGTTCGTGCTCCGGCCGCTGCTCCTCGGCGGCGGGCCCGGGCTGCTCGCGTGGCAGCTCTGGTTCGCGTTCGGGCTCGGCCTGCTGATCGTCACGTACACCGACATCGACCTGTGGGTGATCCCCGACGAGGTCGTGCTCGGCCTCGCCGGCGCGGGGCTGGTGGTCGCCGCGGCCGCGCCGGACACGCTCGGGGTGGGGATCGTCGAGGCGGCGGCGGCGGCGCTGGTGGGCTTCGGGCTGGTCGCGGGCCTGCGCTGGGTGTACCTGCGCTACCGCGGTCTCGAGGCGCTCGGGCTCGGCGACGGCAAGCTGCTGGCGATGGTCGGGGCCTTCTGCGGCGCGCGCGGGCTGCTCTGGACGGTCGCGGCGGGGGCGGTCCAGGGCTTGATGGTGGCGGTGCCGATGCTCATCTTCGGCCGTCAGGTCGCCAAGACCTCCCTACAGGAGGTGCATGGGGACGATCCGGAGCTGGGCGAGGAGGACCCGGCGGCGGGGGTGATGGGGGCGCGCGTGCCCTTCGGCCCCTTCCTTGCGCTGGCCGCCCTCGAGTATATGTTCCTCCGCCCGCAGATCGAGGCCGCCTGGGCCGCGCTGCTGTCTCTTTGAGCAGATCTGATGGACGACCTGATCTTCCCGCTCCCCGAGCTCTACGCGCTGGCGCTCGAGCTGCTCCCGCGGGCGGCCCGCGGCTACGCGGCGGTCACGGCGCAGCTCTTCTTCGCGCTGCTGCTGGGCCTCGTGCTCCGCTTCGGCCTGATGCCGCTGCTCGCCCGCGCGGCCGCCCATAACACGTGGCCCCATGACGACATCATGGTCGCCAGGCTGCGGCGCGGGGTGTTGCCCTGGGTGCTCCTCACGGGGTTCTACATCAGCCTCAGCGACATGCCCTGGCGCGCGCGCTCGATCGTGTGGGGCGAGAGGATCGCCGCGACGGCGCTGGCGCTGTCGATCACCTTCGCGCTCATGCGCGGCGTGTCGGAGGTCATCGGCCGCACGCGCTCGAACGAGGGCGGCGGCACGACGCTCCTCAAGTACATCATCAACGCGCTCCTCCTGATGATCGGGCTCGGCGTGGCGCTCGGGGTGTTCGAGGTGTCGGTCTTCCCGGCCCTGACGGCCCTCGGCGTCGGCGGCCTCGCGGTCGCGCTCGCGTTCCAGGACACGCTCTCCAACGTCTTCGCGGGGGTCAACCTCAGCGCCGCGGGGCAGATCCGGATCGGCGACTTTATCGGGCTCGACGACAAGGTCGAGGGGGTCGTGACGGACATCGGCTGGCGCATGACGACGCTGCGCTCGCTCAACAACCTGATGATCTTCATCCCCAACAAAAAGCTCGGGGAGGCGGTGGTGACGAACTACAACCGGCCCGATCCATCGATGTGGATCGAGCTGGCCGAGGTGATCGAGCGGCAGCTGGCGTTGTCCACC
>CAZMML010000615.1:0-3331 GCA_964567335.1 uncultured Nannocystis sp.
ATTCCAAACTTTTTTTATGAAAACTAACTCCAAGTCGCCTATATATTATGAGGGAGTATATTCTCCTTGGAAGACCTAAACGAACTCGCCAATCAATGGCTCTTTGTCTATCACCCCCGGGATGAGGGCAAGGAAGAATATCCTATCCTTACAGCTCGCAGATTGCGAACAATAAAAGAACGAGAAGTCTCAGTTGATCCTGATACTGTTGTAAAACTAGTAGATGGAGAGTTCACAACTGATTCATATAAGAAACATAGATCATGCTAGAACTTATTTCAGCACTAGTTGGAATATCCATCTTCTTATCAGGTGGCTTATTCTTTTGGAAACTAGCTATATATCTACCTCCACCTGAACAAGTCTTCGGTCCCTTCTTTATTAAGAAGAAACCTATGACTAAAGATGAGTTTATTCATACTTTAGAAGATGAAGATGAAGTCTCAGATCCTTTTGTGGAACTCATGCAGGGGGCATCAGGTTTAGATTTCTCTAGCCCCGTAGCTCGTCAAAATAGAGAACTAGAACATTATCTAAAAGAAATTACTCGGGATGAAGACGAACCCGAAGATGATTGGATGGATTGGACGGAAAATGAATCCACTGACCCAAATGATGAGGAAGATGTTTGGCATAGCTGAGGGAGAAGCCATATCTCCAGTTAATAAAGTAATGAGAGATATTGGAGAAGTAAATTGGTCTGATCTTCCTTTTGATACCAATCCTGTTATGCCCGGTCCCGAGCCTCTTAATCCAGATTTTAATAAATTAGACTTGTTTGAGTTATTTGGAGATCCTGATGCAAATTGGGATAATCCTATTTCTACACCTAGAACTTCTCCTCAGCTTTTAAGAACTCAACCAATACCTGGTTCTGATTATAGTTTGTCAGATGCTTGGAGATCTTTTAATTTCAATCCACAAGACAGAGGGCTTTAATGAATGAACGGAATAAAATTAATCTCAGTGGGGAGTTCGGGGAAGGAAGATCCTCTGGATCCTCTGAACATAGTGAGCACAATAGAATCGGTATTTGGTCCGAACGAGAAAGTCTCAGTGTCGACGGACGAGGAAGAGAAGCCGAAGAAGAACCAGATGATGGCGATTATAACCAAGAATATTTCGGAGAAAGACCTCAAAAAGCTAAAAACTTACTTACAAAAGAAGTTCGATGGGGTGAAGGTGAAGGTTATAAACCAAACAGTGGACGAAGACTTTTTAGCGAGCGAGAAAAAGAAGGAGAAAGATTCTTAAAACTTCTCTCTAGAAAACTTGATCTTCCTAAAGTATTTCCAACTGACAGGATATTTTTTAATCTTACAGAAGAAGAAAAGAAGCTTCTCAAATATGTCTTCAATAAGATTGGGAAGCAAAGAGATATCAATCCTCATCGTTGGAAGGAAGAATCCTTATTGATTATGCTAAATGAATTTTTAGAAGTTTTAGAAGAGGAATCAGAATATTAAGATGGATGATTGGAGCAAGTTCTTTAGCTCTTTTGGTGACGATCACAAAACCCCTAAGATTTTAAGTTTTGTTAGCACACCTGAATGCGAGGAATGTAAGAAAGGTATTCCACTTCCTTTTGGCAAGATTTGTTCTGAATGTGGTGGGAATAATGAATCTCGTAGACAGAGTGCAATGATTAACATTTCTCGTGCTCTTAAGTTATACAATCAAGTAGTTGACATGGGTGATTACCAGATGTCTGGATTCTTAGCAGAACGTATTAAGAAGATTGCAGATGATTTAAGAACCTTTGAAAATAACCGTTCTCCAGACGAAACTCTAAGAGAGTTCATTTAAGAAGGATTACATATACTCTTATAGAAAACTCCAAGTCCATAAAATTATTAAGGAGTGCTAGATGCCACTAGCTATTGATTTGGAGAAGTATAAGGATGTTCAGCTTCCTACTCTCTATCAGCAACAGATTCATTTAACGAAGTATAGTCGTTGGAATGAGAACTTAAATAGACGGGAAACCTGGCCCGAGACCGTTTTCCGCTATATGAAATACATGGTATTCCAAGCTGAGAAGTTTGGAGTAGAACTAGAACCACAACTACAAACAGAACTATTTGAAGCGATTCTTAATTTAGAAGTAATGCCCTCTATGAGAGCACTTCTTTCTGCTGGTCCTGCTCTCGATAGAGATAATGCTGCAGGTTACAACTGTGCCTACTTACATATTAATAGAGTAGAAGCTTTTGATGAAGCTATGTATATTCTAATGTGTATGGCAGGTGTAGGGTTCTCTGTAGAACGTCAATATGTTAATCAGCTTCCCAATCTACCTGAATCCCTTCACGATACTGATTCAACTATCGTAGTGGAGGATTCAAGAATAGGTTGGGCTATTAGCTTTCGTCAGCTTCTAAACATGCTATACTCAGGATGTATTCCTAAGTTTGATGTATCAAAGGTTCGTCCTGAAGGTGCTCCTCTTAAAATTTTTGGAGGGCGTGCTTCTGGTCCTGGACCTTTAGTTGATTTGTTTAAGTTTACTATTAACATGTTCAAGTCTGCGGTTTCAGATGGACAGAAAAAGCTTACTTCCTTTCAGTGTCACTCAATTATGTGTAAGATTGGAAGTATCGTTCAGGCTGGAGGTGTAAGACGCTCAGCGCTTATTTCCCTATCCAATCCTTCCGATGACCGTATGCGTCACGCTAAGACAGGACAGTGGTGGGAAAATAACCCTCATTTCTCCTTAGCTAATAATTCTGCTGCTTGGACAGAGAAACCTGATATTGAACTCTTTATGAAAGAATGGATGTCTTTAATTGAGTCGAAGTCTGGAGAACGAGGTATATATAATAGACAGGCTGCTAGAGATGCTGCAGGTCGATCAGGACGACGCAACACTGAGTTTGATTTTGGGATTAACCCTTGCTCTGAAATTATTCTTCGAGACAGACAATTCTGTAACTTAACTGAAGTAGTAATTAGAGCTGAAGATGACTTTGATAGTATTAGACATAAAGTAGAATTAGCTACTATACTTGGAACTATTCAGTCAACTATAACTGGATTTAGATATCTCTCTGAAGAGTGGAAAAAGAACACAGAAGAAGAGAGACTTCTTGGTGTAAGTCTTACTGGAATTTTTGATAATGAATTGATGACTGGTAAGAAACTGTTTTTTGGTAAAGTTTCTTTAAGTGGTGCTCTCTTTTCTTTTAAAGAAACTGCATTATGTATTAATAAAGAGTGGGCAGAGAAACTTGGTATTAATCAATCGACCGCAATTACATGTGTTAAGCCTAGTGGGACTGTGTCTCAGCTTTGCAATAGTTCCTCTGGTCTCCATCCAAGGCATGCCCCATAT
>CAZMML010000616.1:0-3327 GCA_964567335.1 uncultured Nannocystis sp.
TGCCGGCCCGCAAGGTGCTCGAGCTGGCGATCGGGCTGGCGCGCGGGCTGGCGGCGGCGCACCGCCACGGGGTGCTGCACCGCGACATCAAGCTCGCCAACGCGATGCTCAGCGAGACCGGCGAGGTCAAGCTCCTCGACTTCAGCCTGGCCAAGCTCGTCGACGCGCCGGGGCTCGAGCGCCTGCGCCAGGGCCAGGGCGCGAGCTCGAGCGTCACCGCGGGCGTCATCGAGGGGCTCGTCGACGCCTCGACCTCCCCCGCGCTCCCTCCGCCGGAGGCGCCGCGGCTCTCGGACACGATCACGCTCGATCAGCCGCAGGCCCGCACGAGCCGACCGAGGACGGACCACGCGATCGGCTGGCGCTGGGGACAGGGCGAGCTCACCGCCGTCGGTGCGCTGGTCGGGACGCCCCACTACATGGCGCCCGAGCTGTGGCGCGGCGAGACGGCGTCGCGCGCGTCGGACGTGTACGCGCTCGGCGTGCTGCTCTACTGCCTGTGCTGCGGGCACCCGCCGACGAACGCGACGACGCTGCTCGAGCTGGCCGAGCGGGTCCAGGAGGCCGACCCTCGGCCGCTGACGGACCGCGCGCCGGAGGTCGACCGCCGCCTGGCGGAGATCATCGAGCGCTGCATCCGCCGCGACCCGCAGGCGCGCTACTCCTCGGGGGAGGAGCTGCGCGAGGCGCTCGAGACGCTCACCAGCGCGTTGCGTTCGCAGAAGGTCCTGGGCGGGAACCCCTACCGCGGGCTGCAGGTCTTCGAGGCGGCGCACCGCGAGGTGTTCTTCGGCCGCGACGCGGAGATCGGCGCGGTCGTCGGCCGGCTGCGCTCGCAGTCGTTCGTCCTCGTGGCCGGCGACTCCGGCGTCGGCAAGTCGTCGCTCTGCCGCGCGGGGGTGCTGCCGACGGCGTGCGAGGGGGGCCTCGACCCGGCGTTGACCTGGTCCTCGGTGACGCTCACGCCCGGCCGCCGGCCGGTGCACACCCTGGTCGCGACGCTGGCCCGCGCCCGCGCGATCGACGAGGCGCAGCTCGAGCGCGCGAGCGAGACCCCGGAGCTCTTCGCCCGCACCCTCGCGGGCGGGTCGGACGCCAGCGGCACCCTCCTCTTCGTCGATCAGCTCGAGGAGCTCATCACGCTCGCTCCCCCGGCCGAGGCGACCCACGCGGCGCAGCTCCTCGGCACGCTCGCCCGCGGGGTCCCGAGGCTCTGCCTGCTGGCGACGGTGCGGGGCGACTTTTTGACCCGCATCGCC
This sequence comes from uncultured Nannocystis sp., assembly GCA_964567335.1. Classification (GTDB taxonomy): domain Bacteria; phylum Myxococcota_A; class Polyangia; order Nannocystales; family Nannocystaceae; genus Nannocystis. Next base: position 1,260 of record CAZMML010000616.1, read on the forward strand.
CCGCTCCCCGGCCTCGGCGAGGAGCTCGTCCGCGGCCTCTTCTTCCTCTATCCGCTCTCGTCGGTGGGGGTCCGCAAGGCGATCGTCGGGCCGGTCCAGGCCCGCGGGGTCCGCTTCGAATCCGAGGCGCTGGTCAGCAAGCTCGTCACCGCCGGCGTCGACGGCAGCCTGCCGCTGCTGCAGTTCGCGCTCGCCGAGCTCTGGGAGGCCCGCGCCCCGGACAGCCAGACGATCACGGCCGCGGCGTTGGACAAGATCGGCGGCGTCTCGGGGGCGCTCGCCCGTCACGCCGAGGGGGTGCTCGCCCGCCTGACCCCGGAGCAGCGCCGCGCCGCGCGGGCGCTGCTCCTGCGCCTGGTAACCATCGACGAGACGCGCGCCAGCCTGACCCGCGACGAGGTCGTCGCCGGCAGCGAGGACGCCAGCGTCGCCCTCGACGCCCTGGTCGACGCCCGGCTGCTCCTCGTCCGCGACCTCGCCGAAGGCCCGCCGGTCTACGAGATCGCCCACGAGGCGCTGATCCGCGGCTGGGTGAGCCTCCAGGTGTGGCTCGACGAGGAGCGGGAGAGCCGGGAGATCCGCCACCGACTCGAGCACGCCGCCGCCGAGTGGGACCGCTTCGGACGTCGGCGCGAGGGGCTGTGGGGCGAGCGCCAGCTCGAAGAGGGACGTCGGCTCGACGAGCGCGTGCTCCGACCGCGCGAGGTCGCCTTCCTGCGCGCGAGCGTCGCTCACCTCCGGAGCGCCCGCCGCCGACGCCTGGTGCTCGTCGTCGGGGCGCCGATGCTGGTCCTCGGCGCCATCGTCGTCGTCTTGATGGTCCAACGCGCCGAGCTCCGGCGCGAGATCGAGGGGCACCTGACACGCGCGCAGACCCTCCTGGACGACGCCCGCGCCCAGCGCGAGCGAGCCGACCTCGAGAAGCGCGCCGCCTACGCGGCCTTTGACAAGGGCGACGACGCCGCCGGCGAAGCCGCGTGGCAGCGGGCCCGGAGGATCTCCCCCGAGGTGCAGCGGCTCTACACCCGCGCCGCCGGCCAGCTCGAGACGATCGTCGGCCTCGACTCGTCACGCGTCGACGTCCACGCGCTCCTCGGCGACGTGCTCTACGAGCAGGCGGAGCTCGCCGAGCAGGAGCACGACGGGGAGCAGGCCGCCGCGCTGCTCGTCCGCGTCGAGGTGCACGACCCAGGGGGCACCCGCATGGCGCGCTGGCGGGCGCCGGCCACCGTCGACCTCGCCACCGACCCCCCGGGCGCGCAGGTCGTGGCTGCCCGCTACGAAGCCGACGCAGACGGGCGGATCCACCTGGGCGAGCAGCGCTCGCTCGGGGTCTCTCCCGTGCAGGGCGCGCCGCTCCCGGCCGGCTCGTACCTGCTGACGCTCAGCGCGGAAGGCCGCGAGGTCGTCCGCTACCCCTTGCTGCTCGCGCGCGCCGAGGCCTTCGCGACGACCCTCTCGCTGCCCCTGCCGACCGACATCCCAACCGGCTTCGTCTACGTCCCGCCGGGGCGCTTCCTCTACGGGAGCGCCGACCCCGAGGACCTGCGCCGCGGTTATTTCACGGCGGCGCCGATCCATGAGGCGACGACAGAGGCCTACCTGATCGCCCGGCACGAGACGACCTACGGCGAGTGGATCGCCTTCCTCGACTCCCTCGCGCCGGAGGAGCAGGCCCGCTTCAGCGGCCGGAGAGAGGGGCCCGCCTCGCTCACCGCGCCGATCCTCACGCGCGACAGCGACGGCGTATGGTTGCTGGAGACGCGCCGCGGCGACCAGGTGACGGCGGCCCGGGCGGGCGATCTGCTGCGCCATGCTGGCCGCACCCACAACAGCGAGCAAGACTGGCTCAAACTGCCGGTCACAGGGATCTCCTGGGATGATGCGCGCGCCTACCTCGAATGGCTCGACCGCACACGTCGGGCCCCTGGGGCCCGGTTTTGCACCGAATTCGAGTGGGAGCGAGCGGCGCGCGGGGCCGATGGACGCCGCTTTCCTACAGGTGATGACATTGGCCCCGACGAGGCCAACTTCGACGAGACGTATCGCCGTGACCCCCTCGCCATGG
>CAZMML010000617.1:0-3326 GCA_964567335.1 uncultured Nannocystis sp.
CGACGACCCCGTGTTCGCGGGGACCATCCATCTCGGGATGCCGAACCTCGGCGGACTCGGCCTCCCCGGCCTCGGCGGCGCGCCGGAGCCCCCGCGCGCGCAGAGCAAGGTCGACTACAAGAGCCTCGCCGACAAGCGCCGCGCGGAGAAGCTGGCGCGCCGCAAGAACCGCGACAAGAAGTAGGCGTCAGAGCCCGGCGAGGAGCGTCACCCGCTCGGCGGTGAAGTTGAGGAAGAGCCACACGCCGCGGGTCTCCGGGACGCCGTCCGGGCCGCCGTTGGGGCCGGTCAGGTCGATCATGTCGACGTCGGAGGCGACCCCTTTCTTGGTCGCGCACTCGTCGGGGTGACCGCTGCCGGCGATCACGGACCACAGGTTGATGTTCACGCCGTTGAGGTCATAGTTGATGTCGACGGCGTCCTCCTCGCGGATGAAGCCGTGGATCAGCCCGGAGGTGAGGCCGACGGGGTCCTGGTCGTCTGGGTCGTAGGACGCGGACATCCGGAACTCCGTCAGGGCGATGTAGCCGAGGTTGTCGCCGAGCTTGAGCGAGAAGGAGCCGGCCGGGGTCGTGAAGCAGGGCGGCGTCGGGATCAGCAGCTCGGGGATGTTGGCGGGGTTCATCGTCGCCGTGTCGACGAAGATGCACTCGCCCGCGTCGTGGTTGAGCGCGGGGAAGGGCGGCGGGACCTCGGCGGGCGGGATCGTGCAGGTGCCCGCGGCGATGTCGCAGGTGGGGTTCTGATAGACGACGAAGTTGAACTGGGCGGCGTCGGGGTCGTAGACCACGGCCGCGATGACCAGGTTCGACTCGCCGCTGGCGATCTCGGCGTTGACGAGCCCCGAGAGGTCCTTGCGGACGTTGGTGCAGATCCCGCCGTCGAGGAAGGAGGCGTAGAGGTTCGGGTCGACGAGCGTGATCGAGTTGATCCGCAGGCCGAGGTAGGGGAGCTCGACGAGGCCGTCGCCGGTCGAGCTCGATCCGCCGGTCGTGGTCGGCGCGTCGGTGGTGCTCGTGCTCGTGGTCGACGAGCCGGACGTCGTCGAGGTGCCGCAGAGGTCGAGGCGCTCGCAGGTGTTGTCGAGGAACTCGCCCCGGAAGCAAGCGCCCAGCGCGAGCACGACCGGCCATGTCCACGCCCCGCGACCCACGGAGCCATCGTACACGTTCCCCGCCCGGGCGCCGGCTCAGCCGGCCGCCCGGCTCGCCTGCCACTCGTCGAGGTGGCGGAGCACGGCCATCACGATCTGATCCTCGGCGCGCTTTCGCCGGACGGCGCCGGGCCGCGCGGGGTCGACGTTGATCAGGATCGAGAAGGCGACCTGGGGCGTGCCGTCCTCGGCGGTGATCAGGCCGGTGAGGCCGCTGACCCCGTCGAGGGTGCCGGTCTTCGCGCGCACGCGCTTGCCCGAGCGGCGCAGGCGCGCGCGCAGGGTGCCGCGCTCGCCCGCGATCGGGAGCGCCGAGAGGACCCCGCCGCCCTCGGTGTGGACGCGGTGCGCGAGCGCGATCAGGTCGACGAGCGCGCTGGTGGTGACGCGTCCGCGCTCGCTGAGGCCGGAGCCGTTCTCGAAGACGAGCTCCGAGGGGTCGAGGCCGAGCGCGCGCCAGTAGGCGAGCACGACCTCGCAGCCGTTGTCCCAGTCGCCCGGGCTGCGGGTGGTCCGCCAGGCGAGCGTGCGGAGGAGCTGCTCGGCCATGAAGTTGTTGGAGAAGGCGAGCGCGTCGGCGGCGACCAGGCGCAGCGGCGGCGACTCGCGGCTGAAGAGGAGCTCGACGTCCTCGCCGTAGGGCGGGGCGCGCCCACGGGTGACGGGGAGCTGCGCGATCCCGCCGTCCGCCGCGAGGAGCTCGGCGAGGGCGCCGCCGGTGAAGAGGCCAGGGTCGGCGATCCTCCGCCGGATCCGCGTCGGCGCGCCCCGTCGGCGGACCTTCCCGGTGATCTCGATGATGGTCTTCATCGCCTCGCCCTCGCCGCTCGCGTAGGTGCGGATCTCGGGGCGGCCGCGGCCGAAGGCCGCCTGGTTGTCGATCTCGACGTGGGTGCTCGGCGGGAAGAGGGAGACGAAGGGGACGCCGTCGGGGCCGGGGCCGACGGCGATCTCGACGGTGTTGAAGTTAAGGCTCAGCGCGCCGCTCGGGGCCTGGTAGGAGAGGCCGATCTCGCTGTCCGCGAAGCCAGGCGCGAAGGTCCGCTCGGAGAAGGCGGCGTCGTCGACGACGATCCGCTCGATGGTGGCGAGGTCGGTGCCGGCGCGGACGCTCTCGGCGAGGGCGGCGAGGGCGAGGTGATCGAAGGTCGGGTCGCCCTCGCCGACGAGGATCAGGTCGCCGCCGCGGCGCAGCGCGCGGGTCTCGAAGCGGTAGTCGGGCCCGAGGAGGTCGAGGGCGGCGGCGGTGGTGAGGAGCTTGTGGTTGCTGGCCGGGTTGAGCGGGAGGTCGCCGTGGTAGTCGAAGAGGACGGTGTCGCTGGCGAGGTCGCGGATGTGGACGCTGACCGCCGCCTTGCGGTCGAGCGGGGCGACGATCTTCTGCAGCGCGGCGGAGAGGGCGGCGGTGTCGAGGGCCATCGGGGCGCCGGAGGCGGGGACGTTGCGCGCCTCGACCTCGCGGGCGAAGGCGGCGAGCCGCTCCATCAGCAGCTCCTCGGGCGAGGGCGGCGGGGCCTGGGTCGGCGCGAAGGAGACGTCGACGAAGGCGAGGCGGCGCTCCGCCGGCTCCGCGAGCTCGAGCGAGCCGGGCGCGGGGAGCTGCGGCTCGCAGGCCGCGAGCGCCGCCGCCCCTGTCGCCGCGATCCAGGAACTCCGCAAGGTGATCTAATTCTCGGCTCGCCGGGCGGGTCGTCAAGGCGCGGGGCGCCCCCGCGGCCTCAGTCGGCGACGACGCGGTTGCGGCCGGTCTGCTTGGCCTTGTAGAGGCGGGCGTCGGCCCGCTTGATCAGGTCGTCGTAGGTGGCGATGTCGGGGGTGAGCTCCGCGACCCCGATCGAGATCGTCACCGGGATCACGCGGCCCTCGAAGACGAACTTCGATTCGCCGATCAGGGCGCGGATCTTCTCGGCGAAGGCGGTCGCGCCGCGGATGTCGATCTCGGGGAGGATCATCGAGAACTCCTCGCCGCCGTAGCGCGCGAGGACGTCGACCTTGCGCGCACGATCGCGGACGACGTCGGCGACCTCGCGCAGGACGAAGTCGCCGGCCCGGTGCCCGAAGGTGTCGTTACACTGCTTGAAGTGATCGATGTCGAACATCACCAGCGCGAGCGGGCGATCGTAGCGGCGGGCCCGGCTGAGCTCGCGCTCGAGGGTCTCGAGGAAGTAGCGCT
>CAZMML010000618.1:0-3324 GCA_964567335.1 uncultured Nannocystis sp.
CCCTTCCCAAGGAGAATTCAGTCATGAAGCGCGAACTCAGGGTCGAAGGCGCGGCGCTCGTGCCTCACGTGATCCACTACCTCGAGGGCCTCGTCGCGGGGCTCCGCTCGGGGACCGTCCAGGTGAGCTGCGGCGAGGAGCAGCTGGTGCTCGGCCCGCGCGGCGTGGTCGGATTCTCGCTGCGGGCGAGCGAGCGGCCGAAGCGGCAGAAGCTGACGCTGGAGCTCTCCTGGCGCAAGCTCGACCCGCCGGACGAGGCGGTCGACCTGACGATCGGGGCGGCTCCGGAGCCGGAACCGACGGAGAGCCCGGCGTCGCTCTACTCGGGCGGCAACAAGCTCGGGAGCGAGTACACGAGCGGGGGGGCCGCGGAAGAGGCGGCCGCGGAGCCCGAATCGGGCACCGAGGGCGCGAAGGAGTAGTCGTTGTCGAACTTGGAGAGCGTGGCGGCGGTCGACCTCGGTTCGAACAGCTTTCATATGGTGGTCGGGCGGGTCGTCGACGACACGCACTTCCACGTGGTCGACCGGCTGCGCGAGCGGGTGGCGCTGGCGGCTGGCTTCGACGAGCGTTTCGCGCTGACCGAGAAGGTGCAGGAGCGGGCGCTGGCGTGCCTCGAGCGCTTCGGTCAGCGGCTGCGCGAGCTGCCGGAGGGCCGGGTGCGCGCGGTCGGGACGAGCGCGATGCGGCAGGCGACGAACGCGAGGGAGTTCGTGGAGCGCGCCGAAGTCGCGCTCGGACACCCGATCGAGATCATCGGCGGCAGCGAGGAGGCGCGGCTGATCTACCTCGGGGTGTCGCACACGCTCGCGGACGACCGCGGGCGCCGCCTGGTGATCGACATCGGCGGCGGCAGCACGGAGATCATCCTGGGGGAGCGCTTCGAGCCGGTCCGGGTCGACAGCCTCAACATGGGCTGCGTGGGGTACAGCCTGCGCTACTTCCCGGAGGGGAAGATCCGGCCGGACGACTTTCGCCGGGCGGAGCTGGCGGCGCGGCTGAAGCTCGAGCCGATCGAGCGCCGCTACCGCGAGGCGGGGTGGGAGAGCTGCGTCGGGTCGTCCGGGACGGTGACGGCGATCGACGCGATCGCGCGGGCGAACGGGTGGGGCGACCGGGGGATCAGCCTCGGCGGGCTGCGTCAGCTCAAGAAGGCGCTGATCGCGGCGGGCAACACGGCGAAGGTCGCGACGCTGCCGGGGGTGCAGCCCGATCGCGCGCCGGTGCTGCCGGGGGGGACGGCGATCCTTCTGGCGCTCTTCGAGGGGCTCGGGGTCGAGGAGATGAAGGCTTCAGCGGGCTCGATGCGGGAGGGGCTGCTCTACGACCTCCTGGGCCGGATCCGCCACGAGGACGTGCGCGACGCGACGATCCGGACGATCTGCGTCCGCTACAACGTCGACATAGGGCAGGCGGGGCGGGTCGAGCGGGTGGCGCTGCACTGCTTCGACCAGGTGCGCGAGGCGTGGGACCTGGAGGCCGAGTTCGGGCAACAGGTGCTCGGATGGGCGGCGCGGCTGGCCGAGATCGGGCTCTCGGTCTCGTACACGGGGTACCACAAGCACAGCGCGTACCTGGTCGCGAACTCGGACATGCCGGGGTTCTCCCGGGCGGACCAGGAGCTGCTGGCGGCGATGCTGCTCGGGCAGCGCAAGCGCCTGACGCGCGAGGTGTTCGTGGGGCTGCCGATCGGGGAGTTTGAGGTGGCGCTGCGGCTGACGGTGCTGCTGCGCGTGGCGCTGCGGGTGACCCGCAGCCGCAGCCCGATCCCGATCCCGCCGTTCACGGCGACGGCGCGACGAGGGACGCTCGAGCTGGGGTTTCCGCAAGAGTGGATCGAGGCGCACCCGCTGACGCACGCCGATCTGATGGATGAGGCGGAGAAGCTGAAGGAGATCGGGGTCGAGCTGCGGGTGCGCTAGGCCGACATCCGCCTCTGATCCGCGAGCACGCATGGCGGTAGCGCCGGGTGCTAGGCGAGGGCGACGGCGCGCTCCCAGGCTCGACGCAGGGCCTCGAGTGAGGCGGACGCGGGGGCAGGGGTGAAGGTTCGGTCGTGCTGCCAGGCGCGGGTGAGCGCGGTGGTGTCCGACCAGAGACCGACGCCGAGGCCCGCGAGGAAGACGGCGCCGAGCGCGGTGGCCTCGAGCATGGTGGGCCGCGCGATCGGGACACCGAGAAGGTCGGCCTGGAGCTGCATGAGGAGGTTGTTGGAGGCGGCGCCGCCGTCGACTTTGAGGCCCTTGAGTGGCGCGCCGATGTCAGCGCTCATCGCGCGGAGGAGGTCGGCGATCTGGAGGGCGATCCCCTCGAGGGCGGCGCGGGCGATATGGGCGCGGGTCGTGCCGCGGGTGATCCCGGCGATCAGGCCGCGCGCGTGCGGGCGCCAGTGCGGGGCGCCGAGGCCGGCGTGCGCGGGGACGAGGACGACGCCGCCGCTGTCCGGGACGCTGGCGGCGAGGGCCTCGACCTCGGCGGCGTGGGTGATGAAGCCGAGGCCGTCGCGCAGCCACTGGACGACGGCGCCCGCCATGAAGGAGCTGCCCTCGAGGCAGTAGGTGGTGCGCTCGCCGAGCTGCCAGCCGACCGTAGTGAGGAGGCCGTGGCGGGAGGCGACGGGGGTGTCGCCAGTGTTGAGCATGGCGAAGGCGCCGGTGCCGTAGGTGCACTTGGCCTCGCCGGGAGCGAAGCAGGCCTGACCGAAGAGGGCGGCCTGCTGGTCACCGGCGATGCCGTGGATCGGGAGGCCGTCGGGGAGGCCGGGGACGCCGCGGGTGAGGCCGAAGCGGGCGGTGCAGGGGAGGACGGCGGGGAGGATCGCGGCGGGTACGCGGAGGAGGTCGCAGAGGTGGGGGTCCCAGCCGCCGCCAGCGAGGGGCCAGAGGAGCGTGCGCGAGGCGTTGCTGGGCTCGGTGACGTGGGAGGCGCCGCGCGTGAGCTGCCAGACGAGGTAGGTGTCGACGGTCCCGGCGGCGAGGTCGCCAGCGGCGGCGCGGGCGCGGGCGTCGGTGTGGTCGAGGACCCAGGCGAGCTTGGTAGCGGAAAAGTAAGGATCGAGGACGAGGCCGGTGCGCGCGCGGATCAGGTCCTCGTGGCCGGCGTCGCGGAGGTGCTGGCAGGTGTCGGCGGTGCGGCGGTCCTGCCAGACGAGGGCGCGGTGGATCGGGCGGCCGCTGCGCCGCTCCCAGACGAGGCTGGTCTCGCGCTGGTTGGTGATGCCGATCGCGGCGATCCGCGCGGGGTCCTGTTCGCGCAGGACGTCGGCGATGGCGGCGAGGACGGAGGCGTAGAGCTCGCCGGGGTCGTGTTCGACCCACCCTGGCT
>CAZMML010000619.1:0-1005 GCA_964567335.1 uncultured Nannocystis sp.
GATCCTGGTGGTGATGTCGGCGGGCTGCGATCCGATGGGGGAGCGCGCGAGGGCGGAGTGCCAGGCGCGCGAGCAAGAGGGCGCGGTCCTGCGGGCGCGCCTGGCGGAGCTCGAGCGCCTCTACGCGGCGGAGCAGGAGGCGCGGGCGCGGGCGGAGGCGCGGGCGGAGAGCGCCGAGGAGCGGGCGGCGAGCGCCGAGGCGTCGGCCGAGGCGCCTCCCGCCCCGCCGGTGTTCACCTGCGCGGGGGATCGCTGCACGCTGTCGCGGGCGGACTTCGACGCGTTGCTCGCCGATCCGGTGCGGATCAGCCGGGGGGCGCGGGTCGTCCCCAACATGCGCGAGGGGCAGCCGCACGGGTTCAAGATGTTCGGGATCAGGCCCGGGACGCTCGGGGCGCAGATCGGGATGCGCAACGGCGACGTCGTGACGGAGATCAGCGGGCACTCCCTGCTCGACATCAACTCCGCCATGGCGGCGTTCGCGGCGCTGAAGGAGCGCCGCGCGTGGACGATCAAGGGGGAGCGCGCCGGGGCCCCCTTCGCGATCGAGGTCTCGATCCGCGAGTACGTCCGCGGCGCGGACCCCTAGCGATCGAGCGCTGGATCGGCGACGCGCGGCGCGGCGTCACGAGAGGGTGGCGATGCCGAGGGTGCGCGCGAGGGCGCGGGCGACGGCCAGCGGGCGGCCCTTGAAGACGCGCACGTAGGGGACCTGGCTGCCGCGTGCGGCGCGGGCCAGGATCCCGTCGATGTTGTGCGCCTGGAAGCCGGTGGCGATCAGCACGTAGTCGTAGCTGCGGCGGGCGATGCTCTCGCACTGGGCCTGGACCTTGCGCGCGTTGCCGTCGCACCAGGTGATGTCGAGGCCGAGTGAGCCCTCGAGCTTCGCCTTGAGGTCAGGGTCCTCGCGGTTGCTGACGAAGAGCACGCGCTTGCCCTCGACCTTGGGCCGGACGAGCCCGAAGAGGTGCGCGCCCGGATCGTCGAGGCCCTCGGCCTCGGCGT
>CAZMML010000619.1:1015-3324 GCA_964567335.1 uncultured Nannocystis sp.
CTCGAGCTCGTTCGGGAGGGCGCCGAGCTCGCCGCGCCGCAAGAAGTCGTGCAGGCTCGTCAGGCGCCGACGGAGGCGTCGATCCTCGAAGGCGTCGGGGCGGAGCGCCTCGATGCGAGCCCGCAGCGGCTGGACCAGCGCCGCGACCTCGGGGGTGTTGTGGGCGTCGAAGGCGCGGCCCAGGAAGGCGAGCAAGGCGGCGTCGTCGTGCGCGCCCGCGACGAGGTTGTCGCGCTCGCTCCGCACGGCGGCTTGCTGCTGCCGGATCTGCTCGGCGCTCGGGCCGCTGCGGACCCGCTCGGGCGGGGGGACGAACTCGGGGTCGAGCCAGCGGCGGAGCTGAGGCAGGCGATCCCCGACCCGGCCGGCGAGCCAGCGCAGGCGCCCCATGACGTTGCCCCACGTCTCGGGGTCGACGGCGGCGATGAAGCGCCGGAGCTCGCGCAGGGCCGGGGCGAGCTGCAGGAGCGCGTCGAGCTGGTCCTGAGGCAGCTCCTCGGGCGGGGTGGCGAGGTGCCGCGGCGGTGGGTCGGTGACGGTGCCCGCGATCGCCTCGATCGCGCGCTGCGCCTCGCGCAGGAGCAGCCGCGGCGAGCCGGGCGGGGTCTTGCGGGGTCGGTCGGCCCAGCCGTAGTCGTCGACCGCGACGTCGCTGGCCATCGCGCGCTCGCGGTGGCTCTGCACGAACTCGTAGGCCTCGGTCCATGTCTTGGGGGCGTGCAGGGTCTTGAGGCCGAGCTCGCCGACAACGCACGCGGGGACGGCGTTCATCTGCAGCGCCTGGACCGAGCCCGGCCACAGCAGCTTGCTGAGGTTGGTCAGCTCGTGGGCGATCCGGCGCACGAGGATCGTGATCTTGTGCTCACCCGCGAACTGCTCGTCGAAGCCGCGGGCGCGAGAGATCCACGCCAGCATGTAGACCTTCTGGTAGCGCGGCGACATCAGCGAGAAGTCGGGCCGCATGTCCTGGATGTCCTTGAGGATCTCCTCGAGGATCTCACGGGTCTCGGCGACCGCCGCAGGCGGGTACGTCGGGAGTTGGATCCTCCCGACGATCGCGCTTGGACGGGAGGGTTCAGGTTCGGGTTGAGGTGGCGCGGGAGGTGGGGTCTCGGGGGGGGGGGGGGCGGCTGGAGGCTGGGTCCGGGGGGCCGCGTCCACGAGTCCGTCACGGCTGCGTTCGAAGAGCAAGCGCGAGGCGGTCGAGGGGAACATCTTGGCGAGCGCGTCGTTCAGCGCGGTGTCGCGGTCTGGGCCGCACCCGTGCCAGCGCTCGAGCTCTCGCCAGATGAGCACCTCCGTCCATTGGTGTTGATAGGTGGCACCTTGATAGCCGACCTCCGCGAGTAGCCGCGGGAGCCAGCGGGATCCGTCGTCGTTCATCGGCGCTACGCTAGTCGTTTCGTGGCGAGCTCGCAACGAACGCGGGCCGAGCCCGCCCTCAACGTGCAGACAAGAGAGATCTGACGTTGCGGTGTGCTACGCACCACGACGCGAAGGAGCTTGCGTGGGTCGGCGCTGGTCGCGCTCGCGGCCGGGCGATGAAGAGACTCTCAGGTGCCCGTCACCGAGCCGCCGTCCACACTGAGGACGGCTCCCGTGATGAAGCTCGAGCGCTCGTCCGCGAGGAAGAGGTAGGCGCGCGCGATGTCCTCGGGCTGTCCGGCGCGGCCCACGGGCGTATGCTCTATCAATTGGTGATAGATCTTCTCGGGGATCGATTTCACCATGTCGGTGGCGATGAAGCCCGGGGCGACGGCGTTGGCGGTGATGCCGTACTTCCCGAGCTCGCGCGCCCAGACCTTGGTCATGCCGATGACGCCGGCCTTGGCCGCGACATAGTTGGTCTGACCGAAATTGCCGTAGAGCGCGACGACCGAGGAGGTGCTGACGATCCGGCCGTACTTCTGGGCGATCATCGTCGGCACGACGGCCTGGGTGCAGTGGAAGACGCCCTTGAGGTTGACGTCGAGGACGAGACTGAACTGCTCGGCGCTCATCTGGCCGACGACCTGCCCGTCCTTCACCTTGACGAGCTGGCCGTCGCGGACGACGCCGGCGTTGTTGATCAGGGCGTCGATGCGGCCGAAGCGCTCGCGGACGACGCCGGCCGCGGCGGCGCACTCGCCGGCCTTGCTGACGTCGACCCGCTGGGCGATCGCCACGCCGCCCGCGGCGGTGATCGCCGAGACGACGTCGGCCGCGGCTTGCTCGGCCAGATCCCACACCGCGACGGCGTAGCCGGCGTCGGCGAACATGAGGGCGGTGGCGCGGCCGATGCCGTTGCCGCCGCCGGTGACGATGGCGAT
>CAZMML010000620.1:0-3320 GCA_964567335.1 uncultured Nannocystis sp.
GGCTCGGGGCCGCCGCCGGCGCGGGCGCGACCGGCGGCGGCGACGCCGGCGCGGCCTCGCCGGGCTGCGCGCTCATCCATGCTCCGAAGACCAGGACCGAACAAGCAGAGCTCACGGGGCCCCCGGGAGCGTCGGCGCGGGGACCGCGAACACGCGGGCGAAGTTGCCGGCGAGCACGGCGCCGATCTCGTCCCGGGAGTACCCGGAGGTCCTCATCGCGGCGACCGTACGCTCGAGGTAGTCCGCGACGAAGCCGGGGCTCTGCGGCCCGTCGCTGCCGTAGATGATGCGGTCGACCAGGCCCGCCTCGCGCATGCGGGCCATCGCGGCCGCGAGGTTCTCGCCGGACGGGTCGGAGCCCTTGCTCCCCAGCGCCGAGGGCTCGAGGTACACGTTCGGGTAGCGCGTGGCGAGGTCGATGCAGGCCTCGAGCGCGCCGGGGCGCTTGTTCTTGAAGTCGTAGCCGAGGTGTCCGAGGATGAAGGTCGCGCCGGGGTGCAGCGCGATCGCCTCCTCCAGGTACGCGGGGTCGGTGTACGCCGGGTCCTGCGCGGTGCCGGGGAAGGGGCTCGATCCCGTGTGGAGGTAGAGCGGCTTGCCCAGCTCGGCGGCCAGCGCGTAGATCGGGAAGTAGCGCGGATCGTCCATGCGGAACTGCTGGTGCGCGTGCGCGAGCTTGATCCCGATCATGCCGGGGGCCGCGAGGGCGTCGCGCAGGCGCTGCAGCTCGGCGGCGGAGTCCTCGTTCCAGCGGTCGACGCGGAGGCTCGCCAGCCCGTAGAAGCGCGTCGGCGCGGTGGCGACGTCGGCGATCACGGACTCGTTGCTCGCAACCCCGACGGTGCGCGGCGCGTAGACGGCGAAGAGCACGCCGACGCTGACGCCGCCGCGGTCTAGCTCGCCGAGGATGCCCTCCGCCGAGAGGATGCCCTCCGCCGTGTGCTCGGGGCGGAGGCTGGTCGGGAAGGGGAAGCGCGAGCTGAGGAACTCCTGCGTCTCGGGCGGCACGCCGGACCACTCGCCGGCGTGGAGGTGCATGTCCACGACGGGGAGGCGCTCGCCCTCGACGAGGACGCCGAGCTCGGGGTCGGCGCAGCCGGACGCCAGCGCGAGGGCGAAGGAGAAGCGACGCATGCCCCGCGGCATACTGCCGACCTCGCGGCTTGTCTCGCGCCGCCGCGGGTGCGAAAACTCTCCGCTACTTCGACTCGAGGGTCGCCACCCCGGTCTCCACGTAGCGGGCCTGGGCCTCGGCCCCCGTGAGGTAGACGTCGTAGCCCGCCTCGCCGCGCAGGTAGCGGCCGAAGAAGGCGACCAGGTAGGCGCGCGCGAGATCCCCGACGACGGCCGGATCGGCGGTCCCGGCCTGGCAGAAGGTGCACGCGATCCCGCAGCTGGCGAGGTCGTCGAGGAACGCGACGTGGTTCGCCCCGTGGACGGTCACGGCGAGGGCGGGCGGGTCGGCCTCGGCGAAGAAGGTCGTGTAGTTCTCGGCCGGCGGCGCGCAGGTGTCGTCGGTGGTCTGGCCGATGAAGCCCAGGGGCAGCGCGATCGGCAGCTTCCCGCTGACGTCGGGGCACTGCTGCGGCCCGGGGCAGCCCATCACGTTGCCGTCGACTGGGTCGAGGGTGATCGAGGCGCGGACCCGGGGGTCGATCATCGCCACGAGGACCGAGATCTTGCCGCCGAGCGAGTGGCCCGCGGCGCCGACCCGCGTCGTGTCGGCGAGATCGCCGAGCAGCGGGTGCCCCTCGACCCAGTCGATCGCGGCGATGATCTGCTTGGCGTTCTCGAAGTGGTCGACCGGCTGCCCGAGGTAGCCGCGGTGATCGACGTTGACCGCGACGTAGCCGTGGCTCGCCAGCCGCTTCGCGTAGCTCGAGTACTGCGTCGGTCCGATGTTGAAGCCGTGCGCGAAGGTCGTGGTCGGGTAGGGCCCGCGCGCGGGGCCGGCGGTCGGGAAGTAGGCGACGACCGGGACCTTCGCCGGACCGACCTGGACCTCGCCCGCGACCTCGTCGTAGCTGAAGGGGCCCTCCTGCGCCGGATCGGACACCGGCGGGGCCGGCCCGGGGCCGGTGCTCCCGCTCGTCGACGTGTCGGCCCCCGTCGTGCTCGACGTCTCGCTCGGGTCGGCGTCGGTGGAAGTGCCGGACATCGCGGCGCTCGTCGTCGTCGGACCCTCCCCCGTCGAGCCGGTCGATCCCGCCGCGCCCGTGCTCGCGGCGGTGCCGCTCGCGCCGGAGGTCTCCGTCGCGGGCCCGCCGCTGCCGCCGCCGCACGCCGTGGTGAGGAGGGAGGCGAAGAGCAGGGGCGAGGGGACCGCGACGCGCATCGGCGCCGCTCTTACCAGAGCCGGGCGACCGCGAGACCGGCGGTGGCCGCGCCGCGACGCGGACTTCTCGCACTGCAGACGACTCGCCGGGGCTCCTGCGAGGACGCTCTCAGCGCACGCACGCGCTCGCCGACTCGCGGCACTGCACCGTCAGGCAGGTCGCGTCCGGCGGCGGAGCCGTGCGGACGACCACGATCTCCGCCCGGCTCCCCTCGTCGCCGCACTCCGGCGAGAGGTCGTCGAGCGGCGAGGGCGTCGTCTCCGCCGCGTCGGTGAGCACGGCGAAGCAGGCGCTGCTCCCGGCCGGCGCCTGATATGTCTCTCCGGACACCTCACAGGGGGGCAGCGCCTGCGGCTCCTCGCCGGGCCGGAGCTCGGAGACCGTGCACTCCGCGTCGAGCTGCGGGGTCGAGGGATCCGCGTCGGCGACGCAGCCGCCCACGCAGGCCGGCCGGATCTGCTCGAGGAGGTCGGACGCCAGGCTGCCCCAGACCCGCTCGGGCTCGCCGCACATCGACGCCAGCGCGACGTCCCCCGCCGGGAAGAGCTCCGCCAGCGCCCGCACCCGCACCGGCGGGGCGGCCGCTTGCCCCCCCGCGCTGCAGCCGGGGCAGATCCCGTCGCGGGCGAGCTCCGCCGCGCTGCAGCTCGTCGAGTAGTCGAGCGCCCCGCCCGCGTACGACGTCGGCACGCCCGCGAGGCCGACGATCACCACCTCGCGGGTGTGCCCCGCGTCGACCAGGCCGCGCAGCAGCGCCTCGTAGTGGGCCACGGGGAAGAGCACCGCCGCGTCGTCCGTGACCCCGGCCGCGCCGCTCAGGTCATGGTTGTCGGGCTCACAGCGCAGCGCCGCGTCCGGCCCCGGCGCGCAGGTGACGCCCGCGTTCCAGCACAGGCCCGGGGTCGCCGCGGCGGGATCGCTCCAGAACACCCGGTCGCCCGCGGGATCGAAGTTCGTCGCCGCCTCCGGGCGCGCCGAGCAGTC
>CAZMML010000621.1:0-3320 GCA_964567335.1 uncultured Nannocystis sp.
CAGGCCCGCGGGGACCGGCGCGGCGCGGAGGCGCTGCTCGCCGGCGCGGCGCCGGCGCGCGCGCGCGCGGGGCTCGGGCATCGCGGGGGCGGCCTCGAGGTAGAGGCGCGCGGCCTTGACGCCGCGGCCGGCGTTGGCGAGCGCGTCGGCGAGGCGGACGGAGAGCTCGGCGCGGCCCGTGTCGTTGTGCGGCTTCCACTCGAGCGCGAGGCGGTAGAGGCGGGCGGCGCGGTCGAAGGCGAGGGCGGCGGCGGCCTGGTCGGCGGCCATCTGGGCGTAGTCGCTGGCCCGCTCCCACTCGCCGGCCTCGCGGTAATGGAGGGCGAGGGCGTCGGAGTCGCGCTCGCCGGCGTGCTCCATGGCGAAGGCGAGGTCGCGGTGGCGGGCCTTGAGCTCCTCGGGGGGGAGCCGGGCGAGCACGAGCTCGCGGACGCGGTCGTGGTAGGTCTCGAGGATCTCGGCGTCGCCGGCGCGGGTGAGGACGAGGTGCTCGGAGCGCAGCACGGCGACCGCGGCGCGCTCCTCGCTGCCGAGGTCGGCGGCGGCGCTGGCGAGGCGGAGCTCGATCGGGCCGCGGGCGACGGCGGCGACCTCGAGCAGGCGCCGGGCGGGCGGCGGGAGGCCGTCGATGCGGGCGAGGAGGACGCGATCGAGGGTGATCTCGCCGCGCTCGCCCGGGCGCTCGCCAGTGGCGAGGAGGTGACGCACGAGCTCGGCGACGAAGAGCGGGTTGCCTTGGGCCTCGCGGGCGATCTGACGGGCGCGCGAACGCAGCGCGGGGACCTGGGTCAGGAGCGACTGGGCGAGGTCGGCGGCCTCGTCGTCCGAGAGCGGACCGACCAGGATCTCGCGCATGTCGACCTCGCCGCGGGCGGCGTCGCGGAGGGTCTTGAGGACGGAGCCCTCGTGGGCCTCGGCGCGGTAGCTGGCGATCAGGAGGACCGCGGGGGCGTCGGGCGGACGCAGGAGGTCGGCCAGGAGGGCGGCGCTGTCGCGGTCGCCCCACTGCAGGTCGTCGATGTGGAGCGCGAGCGGGCTGCGATCGGCGATCCGCGCCAGCAGCTCCTTGAGCGCCGCGAAGGCGCGCCGCCGCAGCTCGCGGGGGTCAGGGACGTCGAGCGCACGGCGCGGCGCGGCGCTGACGGCCTTGACCCGCTGCAGCACCGGGAAGACGCGGGCGAGGGCGTGGACGTCGCGCGGGATCAGCTCGGCGGCCCGCTCCTCGGGGAGGCGCAGCATGTGCTTGGCGAGCGCGTCGATCAGCGAGTCGAGCGCCTTGAAGGAGACCGACTCGCGCTCGTAGCAGCGGCCGCTGAGGACGACGGTGCGGCCGGGCGCGGCGAGGCGCGAGAGGAACTCGCGGACGAGGGCGCTCTTGCCCATGCCCGATCGGCCCGAGACGAGCACGAGCGCCGCGCGCCCCTTCTGGGTCGCGGCGAAGGCGTCCTGGAGCTGCCGGAGCTGGGCGCCGCGGCCGACGAAGAGGTCTCCGTCCTGGCTCGGCGCGGGCGGGCGGGCGCGGATCCCGGTCGGGCCGACGCCGACGCGCGCGAGCACCTGGGCGTTGTCGGGCCGGGCGTTGGGGTCGCGGCTGAGGAGCGCGACGCAGAGGCTGACGAGATCGGCGGGCAGATCGGCGGCGACGCTCGTGGGGTCGGGGGCGTCGCGCTCCTGCTTGGCGAGCATGACCTTGAGGCCCTTGCCGCGGAAGGGCAGCTCGCCGGTGAGGGACTGGTAGAGCATGACGCCGACCGCGTACCAGTCAGAGGCGGGGGTCGCCGGCTGGCCGCCGGCCTGCTCGGGCGAGATGTACGCGGGCGTGCCGACGACGCCGCCGGCCTCGGTGCTGCGCAGGGTCTCGGTGACGGCGTCGGACACGAGGCCGAAGTCGAGGATCACGAGGCGCCCGTCGCGGGTGACCAGCACGTTGGAGGGCTTGATGTCGCGGTGGAGCTTGCCGACCTCGTGGAGGGCGCCGAGGCCGGCGGCGAGCTGGCGCAGCGCGGCCCGCAGGCGCTCCCACGCCTGCTCGCGCTCGGAGGCGGCGTGGGCCGGATCCTCGGCGGCCACCCCGGTGAGGCCGCCGCGGACGTAGTCGACCAGCTCGAGGCCGTCGACGTACTCCATGGTGAAGAAGATCTGCTCGCCCTCGAAGAAGAGCTCGTGGAGCTGGATGACGTTGGCGTGGGCGACGTCGGCGAGCGCCCGGAACTCGCGCTTGAAGCGGTAGAGCGCGCCGGGGCTGACGTTGAGCAGGGTCTTGAGCGCGACCGACTCGCCGCGCTCGCGGTCGAGGGCCTCGTAAACGACGCCCATGCCGCCCGCGCCGAGGCGGCGCAGGATCGTGAAGCGCTTGTCGCTGGCGAACTCGAGGAACTGCGCGCTCTCGCCGGGGTGAGGTCCCGACGCCGAGGTGGATCGGCTGCGGTCACCGGTGGCGTCCGCGTCCGACGGGAAGGACAGGCCCGCCTCGAGCGAGAGTTGGGTGTTGTCCTCACGGCTCACCGCGAGGCAGGGTAGCTCACCGTCGCGGCCGGGGCAGTGCGTCGCGAGCGAACGGCGAGCCGGCGCGTCGGGGCGCGTTGGGGCCGCGCGGGGACACGCGGGCCCGCGTGAGGCCGGCCACGAGGGGCGAATTCCGGGGGGTCCGGGGTGGTCTCCGCGGCGGCGTGAGTGAGCGCAACCGCGAGCTCTGCAGGGTTGTGGGCGGTCGTGATACCCCCCCTGTGCATGACCTCTGACGCCCGCACGCCAGTCATCGTCGCCGCCGTCCGCACGCCGATCGGGCGCCTGCGCGGGGCGCTCGCGCCGGTCCGCCCCGACGACCTGGCCGCCCGCGTGATCCGCAACCTGGTCGAGAGCTACGGGGCGGCGGTCGAGCAGCTCGAGGACGTGTACTTCGGCGCCGCCAACCAGGCCGGCGAGGACAACCGCAACGTCGCCCGCATGGCGCTGCTGCTCGCGGGGCTGCCCGTCGAGGTGCCCGGGGTGACGGTCAACCGCCTGTGCGGCTCGGGCATGGAGGCGGTGATCCAGGCCGCCAAGAGCGTGATGGCCGGCGAGGGCTCGGTGTACATCGCCGGCGGCGTCGAGAGCATGACGCGCGCGCCGTTCGTGATGCCGAAGGCCGGCGAGGCGTTCGCCCGCGACGCGCAGCTGTTCGACACGGCGCTCGGCTGGCGCATGACCAACCCGGCGATGGAGCGCCTGCACGGCGCCGAGCCGCTCGGGATCACCGCCGAGAACGTCGCCGAGCGCTACCACGTCAGCCGCGCCGACCAGGACGCGTGGGCCCTCGGCAGCCACCAGAAGGCCGCGAC
>CAZMML010000622.1:0-3315 GCA_964567335.1 uncultured Nannocystis sp.
CCCTTGGAGAGGAGGCCGCCGGAGGGGTTGGTGACGTAGCGGCCGCCGTAGGTGTTGTCGCCGTCCCAGATCATCTTCTCGGCGCCGCCCTCGGGGCAGAGGCCGAGCGCCTCGTAGGTGAGGATCTCGTTGGCGGTGAAGCAGTCGTGGAGCTCGACGACCTGGACGTCCTGGGGGCCGAGGCCGGCCTTGTTGTAGACGGCCTGAGCGGCGGCCTTGGCCATGTCGTAGCCGCACATCTTGATCATGCTGTCCTCGCCGAAGGTGCTCGGGAGGTCGGTGCGCATCGCCTGGGCGACGATCCGCACCCCGCCGGTGAGGCCGCGCTTCTTGGCGAACTCCTCGGAGCAGAGGACCGCCGCGGCCGCGCCGCAGGTCGGCGGGCAGCACTGGTAGCGGGTCAGCGGGTCGAAGACCTCGGGCGAGGCGAGGATCTCGTCGACGCTGAGGACCTCGTTGAAGAGCGCGAGCGGGTTGTTGCTGGCGTGCTTGCGGGCCTTCTCGGAGACCTTGGCGAAGGTCTCGCGGCGGGTGCCGTACTTCCAGCGGTACTCGCGGCCGGCGCCGCCGAACATCTGGGCGGCGGGCGGGGCGTTGTTGAAGCCCTGCACGCGGTCCATCAGGCCGGCGAAGTTGTCGAGCGGGGTCGGGCGGTCGGCGTACTTGTTGCCGATCGCGCCCTTCTCCATCTGCTCGAAGCCGACGACGAGCACGCAGTCGACCTCGCCGGCGAGGATCGCCTGGCGGCCGAGGAAGAGCGCGGTCGAGCCGGTCGAGCAGTTGTTGTTGACGTTGATGACGGGGATCCCGGTCAGGCCGAGCTCGTAGACGGCGCGCTGACCGCAGGTGCTGTCGCCGTAGACGTAGCCGCAGTAGGCGTGCTGGACGTCGCCATAGGCGACCCCGGCGTCCTGCAAGGCGGCCCGAGCGGCGCCCGCGGCCATCACGTAGTAATCGTCGCTGGCGCCGGGCTTGGCGAACTTGACCATCCCGACGCCGATCACGTTGACGTTGTCACTCATGGGTGTGGCTCCTGTCGATCGGGCGCTTGGTTAGAGGATGCCCTTGAGGCGGGTGAGCTGCTGCACGGCGCGGACGTCGCCGTCGACCCGCAGCTTACCGCGTTGGTAGAGCGTGCGGAGCTTGGTCTGGCCGGAGGCGAGGGCGGCGAGGTCGTCGTCAGAGATCGTGAGGGTGGCGGTGGCGCTCGCCTGGGCGTCGACGAGGGCGCTGCCGGCGGGGGAGAGGCGCAGCCAGTAGGTCGCGTCCGGGGACTTGACGACGATCTTGAAGACGAGCTCGGCGTCGGTGGTGACGGCGCCGAGGCCGGCGCCGAGCTTCTCGAAGACGCCGGGGGCCTTGGCGGCCTTGGCGGGCGCGGGCGCGGCGGCGGGCGCGGCGGGCGCGGGCGCGCTGCCGGCCTTGACCTTGGTGAGGTCGATCTTCTTGAGGAAGCCGAGCTTGGTCGAGGCCATGAGGTTGCCGCCGATCTTCAGCTTGCCCTCGCTGAAGAGCTTCTGCGGGTCGGCCTTGCCGCTGGTCATGGCCATGAAGTCGGCGTCGCTGAGCTCGAGGGTGCAGTCGGGGGCGCTGGCCTCGCCGGCGTAGACCTTGCCGGGGGAGGCCTTGAGGTCGAAGACGTAGGCGCTGTCCGGCCCCTTGAGGCGGAACTGGAAGATCGTGGCGACCTTGGTCGAGAGCTCGGCGTTGCCGGCGACGTACTGGCCGATCGCGGCCATCATGTCGGCGCTGGTCGGGGCGGCGGAGGCGGCCACGGGGGCGGCGCCACCGCCGCCGCGCGCGCGGGCGGCCGCGAGGACCAGGCCCGGGTCGAGCTTGGTCAGGAAGTTCAGCTTGGTCGAGGCCATGAGGTTGCCGCCGATCTTCAGCTTGCCGCCCATGTAGAGCTTCTGGGCGTCGGCCTTGCCGGTGCACATGTCCATGAAGTCGGCGTCGCTGAGCTCGAGGGTGCACTCGGCGGCGGGGGCCTCGCCGGCGCTGACCTTGCCGGCCTTGGTGTCGATGATCCAGGCGCTGTCCGGGCCCTTCAGGCGGAACTGGAACACGATCTGGGCCTTGGTGGCGAGCGCGGCGTCCTTGCCGAACCACTGGCCGATGGCGGTGAAGATGTCGGCGCTGATCGGGGTCGCCTCGGCGGCGGGCGCGGCGGCCTGCTGCGCGGGCGCGGGCTTGGCCTTCGCCTGCGGGATCTCGGCGTAGAACTCGACCGCGGCCTGCGAGAGGACGACCTTGTCGCGCTCCTTGACGCGGCAGCGGACGACGACGCGGAGGTCGGACTCCTTCCACATCTCGGTGATCAGGGTCTCGCCGGGGAAGACGCTCTCGCTGAAGCGGACCTTGATGCTCTTGAACTTGCGCGGGTCGCCGGCGGCGAAGCGCTTGATCACCTGACGGGCGGCGACGCCGAAGGTGCACAGGCCGTGGAGGATCGGGCGCGGGAAGCCGAAGGCGCCGGCGAAGGCGGGGTCGACGTGGAGCGGGTTCCAGTCGCCCGAGAGGCGGTAGAGCAGGGCCTGGTCGGCGCGGATCTTCTCCTCGGCGACGGCGTCGGGGGCGCGATCGGGCGGGGTGTTGACCTCGCCCGAGGGGCCGCGGTCACCTCCCCAACCGCCGGCGCCGCGGATCACGGCGCCGAGCTCGTTGTAGGCGATCACGTCGCCGGACTCGTCGGCGCTCTCGGTCGCGAACACGACGAAGGCGTTCTTGCCCTTGTCGAAGATGTCCTTCACCCAGGTCCGGTGGGTCAGCTTGCCGTGCGGCGGGAGCGGGCGCCGCAGCTCGGTGTACTGCTCGCCGTGGAGCAGGCGGTCGAGGCCCCAGTTGAGGCCGGGGGCCGTCTGACCGTCGCGGAAGGCGTTCATGATGCCGGTCAGCGCGGGGATCACGGCGAAGGTCGGGAGCGGCCAGAAGCCCTTGCCGTGCATCTCGTAGACGTAGCGCAGCTCGGTGTCGTCGAGCGGGTCGGCGCCGGCGCCGACGCCGAGCGCGTAGAGCGAGAGGTCGCGCTCGTTGTGGCTGGTGGTGACCTTCGGCATCTCGAAGCCGAGGGCGGCGTCGACGTCGATGAACTCGTTGCCGCCCTTGCTCGGGCCGGCGTTGACGTTGTCGACGACGGGCTGGAGGGCGGCGGCGACGTCGGGCGGGTGGGTGGTCTTGCCGAAGTCGACGACCGCGGGCCAGGCCTTCTTGAGCGCCTCGAGGGTGACGGTGCGGCCGAGGCGGAAGGTGTGGCCGACGGTGCGCTCCCAGCGGAGCTTGCCGTAGAAGCCGCCGCCGACCTCGAAGAGGCCGCCG
>CAZMML010000623.1:0-3314 GCA_964567335.1 uncultured Nannocystis sp.
GCCGCGCTGGGCGCGGACGAGGGGGGTGGGCGGTATCTCGGCGCCCGAGGGGTCGCGGAGGCCGCGGACCGCGACGAAGTAGCGCTCGCCGCCGTCGAGGCGGCGCATCGGTCGGATGAAGATCGTGCGGGGGTCGCCCTCCTGGTCGTTGGCGTCGGCCTCGGCGAAGTAGGGCCAGCGGGTCCCGTCGCTGGCGCGGACGAGCACGATCGGGGCGTCGTCCGCGAGCGAGCGGCCGATGTCGCTATGGGGCGGGAGGGCGGCGGCGTCGACCCCCGCGGCGAGCGCGAAGCGGATCTGGGCGTTCGGCGTGAAGCCCGGCTGGCCGTTGACGAGCTCGATCGGGAAGGCGGCGCCGTCGACGTTGGTCGGCAGCAGGCCGGCCGAGAGCGCGATCCGCCGGCCGGTCGGGCTCTCGGCGTCGGGCTCGGTGTAGTAGTTCGAGGGCCAGGGGTAGATGCACTGGGCCCGACCGTTGGGGTCGCCCAGCGGATGACAGCCGGCCTCGATCTCGGCCCGGGCGACCTCCTCGCAGGCGCCGCCGACGCAGGCCTGGTCGGGGCCGCACGCCGGGGCGCACGCGCCCGGCTCGCCGGTGCTGCTCGCGCCGGTCGTCACCTGACCGCTCGAACCTGTCCCAGAAGACGAGGCGTCCGAGGCGCCGGTCGACTCACCCGCGGAGCCGCCGGCGCCCGGGTCGAGGCACCCGGCGAGGAGCGAGGGGAGGGCGAGGAGGAGGACACGAGCGACGGAAGGGAGCACGACTGGAGCTTCCCCGACCCACGGGTCCCCGCGCAACCCCGCGGCACCCCCGCCGGAGACGAGGCGTGGTGGTCGCAGGGAGGTGCCCGAGCACGTGAGACGGGGGGATCCCGCCGTCCGCGGGGACCCTGCTCCGGCGCCGCCGAGCCTCGCCGGCGAAGTTCTCCGGGCCCCGCGTGGCTCGGCGAAGGATCGATGCGTCGTGGTGTCGGGACTAGCCGAAGAGGGCCCGCGGCAGGCCGATGGAGGGCTGGATCTTGATGCTGTAGGTCGGGATCAGCGTGTTCGTGATCGGCATCTTGACCGAGCCGGTCTTCGGGTAGCTGACGCTGCTGACGCTGATCGAGGTCATGGTGTCGATGACGCTGCGGACGGTGGAGGCCGGGAGGCCCGAGGAGGCGGCCGCGGCCTGGACCAGCGCGTCCTTGAGCATCGGCGTGACCTGAGACTTGACGAGGTTCGCGATCGCGGTGCGCACCTGCGACTCGATCTCGTCCTCGTTGACGCAGAGGGTGACGATCGCGTCCGGCCCGGGGAGATCGATGTCGAAGTCCTCGACGCTGGAGCTCAGCAGGACCCCGAGATCGTGGCTCTTGGAGCCCGAGAGCTTGACCTTGAAGGTCAGCTTGGCGCCCTGCCCGCTGCCGGAGACGGAGAGCGCGCTGCTGGTGATGATCGCCGAGATCGAGTCGACGTTGGCGGGGAGCGAGGAGCGCGCGCCGGCGACGGCGGCGTTGACCTGGGTCTGGGTGACGTAGGCCGAGGACGGGACGTCGACCTTCTGGTAGTAGATCTTCTGGGCCGCGTCCTTGACGCTCTTCATCTCGAAGGGCGCGGAGCGGTAGACGATCGCCCACACCTCGATCTTCCCGATCAAGGGCGCGTCGATGGTCTGGATCAGCTCCTCGACGATGATCTGGCCGTCCAGGCCGGCCACGCCGTTCAGCGCGCCGATGTCGATCGAGAAGGCGCCGCTGGCCCCGACCTTGATCGGGGTCGTCTGCATGTCGGGGATCAGGCCGCCCCAGGTGTTGTCGCCGAGGTTGTGCTTGAGCGAGACCCGGCACCCCGTCGCGGCCGTGAAGGTCGACGCGGTCGGGCTGCTCGGGTGGCTGAGGTAGCTCGCGACGAAGCCCGCGAGGTCGGTGATCCGGAAGATGTTCCCGCTGATCTTGGCCATGGTGATCGTCTCCACACGGCCGGCGAGGGCGCCGGCCCGTGGGACGACGCTAGGAGCACGCCGCGCGCGCGGTCAAGGCGCCATACCCGCGCACCGTCGCGCGGGCGCGCTGAGCTGTCCTCGATGACAGGGCCTTCGGACCGGTCGAGGGCGCGCCCGGGCTACTTCGCGCCCTTCTTGCCGCCGCCCTTGGTGGGGTCGCCGGCGCTGGTCGTCGGGGGGTTCTCGATCGGCTTGGTGCTGTCGATCGGGGCCGCGCCGGGGCCGCTGAGGGCGGTCGAGGGCGCGGTCGAGGAGGGCGGAGTCGTCGAGGGCGGGGTCGTGGTGGGCGGGGTCGTCGGGACGCTCGGCGGCACGTCGACCGCCTCGGTCTTGGTCTCTGTCTTGCCCGCGGCGGTCGCCGGATCGCCGTCGCCGTCGAAGCAGCACAGGAGTCCGCCGTTGCGCTCCGAGGTGACCGAACCGCAGCCTTCGGCCTTGCCGAGCGAGATCTTGGTCTGACCGCGCCAGACGGCGTCCTTGCACTTGCCCGACTGACAGCCGTCGCCGCAGCAGACCGGCTCGGAGCAGATCCCCGAGTCCATGCAGGGGAAGATCGTCTCCGAGGTGGGCGGCGGGGGACAGAGGTCCTCGGTCTGGCCGTGGCTCATGGCGGCGACGAACTTCCCGGGTCCCGCCTCCTTGTTGCAGGCGTTGGCCGTGGTATGGCGCTTGATGTCCTCGTGCTTGCCGTTGTAGCCGCACACGTGCCAGCCCTTGGCGCACACGTCGGAGGGAGAGAGGCACACGCCCTTGTCGTCGCCGCAGGGCTTGCCGGTCGGCTTGTCGCGGAGGCTCTTGGTGCCCTCCCACGAGCCGATGCAGCCGGCGATCCGCTTGTGGCGGGTCAGGTCCGCGAAGCCCTCGCGCTGGCCGTCGGCGCAGCCGACGATCGCCGGGTCGCCCTTCTCGCTCTCGATGAACTTGATCCCCTGCAGGGAGCGCGGGGGGTCCTTGCCGGAGGGGTCGTCGTAGCCGCCGATGTTGGGCCCGGGGCCGCACACGCAGGCGGCCTCGACGCCGAGGATGGCCAGGGGGGCGAGGAAGATGGCCGCGAACGAAGAGAGGCGCTTGGACATGCGGGCCAAGGATAGGCGAGCTCGTCGCCGGCGGGTAGCCCCGTCGGGGGCCCAGGCGCGCGCGAGAAAAGTGCGCTAAGTGGCAGGCGGGGGCGCCGGGCTCGGCGGGCCCTCGGGCGCCGGGGTCTTGCTGCGCGTGATCAGGTAGGCGATGCCGACGCTGAGGAAGAAGAGCGCGACCATGGGGATCGCCATCATGAGCTGGGAGACCGGCTCGGGCGGGGTCAGGACCGCGGCGATGATGAAGATCAGGA
>CAZMML010000624.1:0-3314 GCA_964567335.1 uncultured Nannocystis sp.
CGCCGCCAGCTCGTGCAGCGCGATCCGATCGCGTCCCTGCGCGCCCAGCAGCGTCACCCGCTCCCCCTCGCGCGCGTCGGGCAGGTCCGTCACGTCGATCATCGACACGTCCATGGTGATGTTGCCGAGCACGCGGCAGCGGTGCCCGCGGACCAACACCTGCGCCTGGCCGCTCATGCGCCGCGGATACCCGTCCGCGTACCCGACCGGCACGATCCCGAGGCGCGAGGGCCGGGTCAAGGTCATGCGGTGCCCGTAGGACACGCTCGCCCCCGCCGGGAGCTCGCGGATCCCCAGGATCCGCGAGTGCACGCTCATCGCCATCCGGAGCCCCGCGAGCTCCACCGCCGGGCTCGACGCCGCCCCGTAGAGCGCGATCCCCGGCCGCACCATGTCGAAGTGCGCGTGCGCGAGACGGACCAGCCCGGCGCTGTTGCACACGTGGCGGATCGGCGGGTGGAAGCCCCGGCTCGCCAGCAGCGCGAGGCCCTCACGGAAGAGCTCGAGCTGGCGCGGGCTCGTCGCGTCGTCGGCCTCGTCCGCGCACGCGAAGTGGGTCATGACCCCCTCGAGCCGGAGGTGGCTCCCGTCCTCGCCCTCGAGCCAGTCGAGGAACTCCGGGATCTGGCCGAGCAGCGCCCCGAGGCGCGACATCCCGGTGTCGATCTTCAGGTGGATCGGCAGCGGCGGCGCGCCGCTGCGGCGGACCGCGGCCGCGAGGAGCTGCAGGTGCTCACGCGCCCACACCACGGGGGTCAGCGAGCGGTGGACGATCACGTCCTCGGAGCCGGGGTGGACCCCGCCGAGCACGAGCACCGGCGCCAGGATCCCCGCCTGGCGCAGCTCGACCCCCTCCTCGACCAGGCTCACCGCGCAGCCCCACGCGCCCGCCTCCACGAAGGTGCGCGCCGCCTCGATCGCGCCGTGCCCGTAGCCGTCGGCCTTCACCACCGCGAGCACGCGGCAGCGCGGCCCGACCGCCTGCTGGACCGTGCGCAGGTTGTGGGCCAGCGCGGCGTGGTCGATCCGCGCGTAGGTCGGGCGGATCTCGACGATCGGAGCCTGCCTGCGCTCCGCCCGTCGCCGCTCCGGACCGACGTAGGGCACGGCCGCGAGGGTACGCCGGATCGGCAGGCGCGTCGACATCGCGGCGCGTACGCCCCGCGGCCGCGCCTTATTCCCGCCTAGGCGGGCTCGTTCATGAGGCTGTCGTTGAGGATCATCCGCCGCCCGGTGCCGCTGACGAGCCCGCTGCGGGCCATCGCGGTGAGGGTGCGGGAGACCGTCTCGCGGCACGAGCCGACCATCCGGGCGAGCTCCGACTGGGTCGGCACCGGCGCCAGGATCCAGCCGCTGCTCGCGGGGTTGCGGCGGCCTTGCCGGCGCGCCAGGCGGGCCAGCGTGCGGCGCAGGCGCTGCTCGACGTCGCAGAGGGCCAGCCCGCTCGCCACCCCCTCGACCTCGCGGAGCTTCTCGTGCTGCAGACGCATCAGGCGGAGCACGGTCTCGGGCTCGCGGCGGAGGTGCTCGCTGAGCGCCTCCGCGGGGATCCGCAGCAACTCGCCGGCGACCGCCGCGATCGCGGTCGTCGACATCGGCACGCCGCCGAACGCACAGGTGTCGCCGAACACCTCGCCCGGGCCGAGGCTCGAGAGGATCAGGTCGCGTCCGCCGTCGGCCGCGCGGATCAGGTTGACGCGCCCGCGCAGCACGATATAGAGGCCGTCCGAGACCTGACCTTCGTGCACGAGCACCGTGCCGGGGGTCTTGCGCACGCGCGTGGCCGTCCGCGCGAGGACCTCGAGCTCCGCCGGACGGGCCGCGGTGAAGGGCTCGACGCAGGACAGGAGGTCCTGGGTCTCCATGCGCTCAAGCGGGATGATCGGGCGACGGGATTCGGCCTCGGCGTGCATGCCCAGGTCCGTAGCAGGATTCAGGCCACGGCCCGCGGCGCGCCGACGCCTCGTAAGTCTTTGAAAGAACAATGGTCTCGCGAAAAACTCGCGCTTCGATGCACCAGATCGTGGTGTTGCACAATCACCACAGGTGAGTGAAATGGGCCACGCTGTGATCCAGGTTGCACCGGCGCGCCCGCTTCGGTGTACCTTCCCGCCGTGCCCACCATTGTGCTCAACGGGGAATCGCGCGAAATCGCACAAGCGACGACCCTGGCCGCACTCGTGGCCGAGCTCGGCCTCGACCCGCGGCAGATCGCCGTCGAGCGGAACCGCGAGATCGTCCCACGCGCCCAGTACGGCCGCGTCGAGCTGCTCGAGCGCGACCACCTCGAGGTCGTCACCTTCGTGGGCGGAGGTTGAAGTGAGCGAAGCACATGACACCTGGACCCTCGCCGGACGGACCTGGTCCTCCCGGCTGATCGTCGGCACCGGCAAGTACAAGGACGCCGTCGAGACCCAGGCCTGCCTGGCCGCCAGCGGGGCCGAGATCGTCACCGTCGCCCTCCGGCGCGTCGACCTCAAGGCCAAGGACAACCTCCTCGCGTGGATCGACCGCGAGCGCTACTGCCTGCTCCCCAACACCGCCGGCTGCTACACCGCGGATGAGGCGATCCGCACCCTCCGCCTCGCGCGCGAGCTCGGGATCGCCGACCTCGTCAAGCTCGAGGTCATCGGCGACAGCCGCACCCTCCTGCCCGACAACGAGGAGACCCTCAAGGCCGCCCGCGTCCTGCTCGACGAGGGCTTCACCGTCCTGCCCTACTGCACCGACGACCCGATCGTCTGCCGCAAGCTCGAGGAGATGGGCTGCGCCGCGGTCATGCCGCTCGCGGCTCCGATCGGCAGCGGCATGGGGATCCGCAACCCCCACAACGTCCGCCTGATCATCGAGCAGGCCAAGATCCCGGTCATCGTCGACGCCGGCGTCGGCACCGCCAGCGACGCCGCGATCGCCATGGAGCTCGGCTGCACCGCCGTCCTCATGAACACCGCGATCGCCCAGGCCCGCCACCCCGTGCTGATGGCCGAGGCCATGCGCGAGGCGGTCATCGCCGGCCGCAAGGCCCACCGCGCCGGCCGCATGCCGGTCCGCAGCCTCGCCAGCGCCTCGAGCCCCACGGCCGGCATGATCGAGTGATCCCCTTCGACCTGCTGGCCATTACGCCGCCGGAACACGCCGTCGACCCGACGCTCGTCGCCCGCTGGCTCGCGGCCGGCGCCGAACCTGCGGGCCGCGACCGCCCCCCTCGGGACGCGCCGCGCCTCGCGGTCCTCCTGCGCGAGCCGGGCGCCGCGCCCGCGTCGCTGCTCGACCCCAGAGGCCGCCTCGGACCCTTCGTCCGCGCCTGCCGCGAC
>CAZMML010000625.1:0-3312 GCA_964567335.1 uncultured Nannocystis sp.
GCGAACGCCCGCTGGAAGAACACCTCCTATATGGGCCGCTGACATGACCGCCGCACCCGAGGGCGCGGAGGCCTCGGTCGAGCTCGCGCCCGCGCTCGTCGCCCGCGTCGCCGCCTTCCCGCTCCGCCTCGTCGCCGAGCTCGCCGACCCCGAGCTCGCCGCGCTCGCCCGCGACGCAGGCCCGAAGGACATGTCCCAAAGGTCCGCATACAGCCAGGCCTACGCCGCCGCGGTCGAGAGGGCGCGCGCGCGGCTGTGGGCCGCCACCGCGGACGACCCGCGCTTCATGCGGGCGCTCGTCCTCAGCAACCCCGAGCTCGCCGCGAGCGTCGCCTCGACCCGCCGCGAGCCGCGGACCAAGCGCGTCCGTCACCGCGAGACCTCGCTCTACCGCCACCTCGCGCGGGCCGTCGCGCGCCCGGAGCCGAGCGGCATGTGGGCGGGCGTCGCGCTCGCGCGCCTCGGCGAGGGCGAGGGCCTGCGCTGCGCCCCCGCGCCCCCGCGCTGCGCCTTCGCCCCCGACCTCGCGCCCTTCCTCGCCCTCGTCGCCGCCCTCGCCGAGCGCCCGGAGTGCCGGGCGATCGCACCCTACAAGCTCAACCCCACCCTCTGCGCGCACGAGGGCGGCCACCGCTTCCGCGTCCCCGACGCCCGCGGCGTCCTGCAGACGCGAGAGATCGCCCCCTCGCGCCCGCTCGGCCTCGCGATCGCCGCCCTCGGCCGCGGCCCCGCCACCTTCACCCTCGCCGAGGCCGAGGCCCTCCTGCGCGCCGCCGGCTTCCCGCCCGCCCCGATCGCCGGCCTCCTCGAGCTGCTCCGCGAGCAGGGCGTGCTGGTCGGCGGCCTCCGCTTCCCGACCGCGCCCGGCACCCCCTGGGACGCCCTCGCCGCCGCCTCCGCCCGCCTCCCCGCGGCCCTCGCCGCCCCCTGGGACGCCGCGACCGCCGACCTCCGCGCCCGCTGCGAGCGCCTCGAGCGCCTCGCCCTGGAGCTCGACCCGGCCGAGCTCGCCGCCGAGCTCGCCGCCGCCCGTCAGGTCGTCGTCGACCTCGCCGCCGCCCTCGGCGTCGCCTGCCCCGAGCTCCCGCGGACCGCCCTCCGCTGCGACACCGTCGCCCCCGTCGCGCTCACCTTCGGACAGGACCTGAAGGACAAGTTCTCCGCGACCGTCGCGGAGTTCGGCGCCTTCCTCGCCCACCTCGGCATGGGCGGCGCCCTCAGCCCCGCGCTCATCGAGCGCTGGCTCGGCGCACGCGGCCACGAGCTCGCCGCCTTCGCGCCGCCGCCGCCGCTGCGCGCCCAGGACGCGCTGACCACCTGGGAGGGCCTCGGCGAGGAGCTCGGCCCCGAGCTCGCCGCCCGCGCCCGCGCCTGGGCCGAGCGCCTCACCGCGGGCGAGCGCGACGAGTTCGTCGCCCCGCCGCAGCCGGACACGCCCGGCGCCTGGCCGCTCGGCAGCCTCCTCTTCAGCCTCGGCGGCGACCTCGTCGGCCGCCGGCTCGTGCTCCGCGGCCTCGTCCGCGACGCCACCCCCGCCTTCGCCCGCTGCGCCCACGTCCTCGGCCCTGCCGGCGACGACCTCACCCGCTGGCTCGTCGCCCGCTTCGAGCGCGTCGCCGAGGCCACCGGCGTCGACGCCGCCGAGCTCCGCTTCCTCCACCCCAACGCCAACGTCCTCGCGCGCCCGCGGCTCGTCCCCTTCGCGCTCGACCTGTGGGGCGCCGACCCGGAGGCGCTCGACCTCCGCGGCGCCCGCGTCGAGCCCGACCCGGTCCGCGGCGCCCCCGTGTGCCGCCTGCCCGGCCGCGCGCGCCCCCTCGCCGTCTACACGCTGACCGCCGCGGTCGTCCCGCCCGGCGACCCCTGCCAGCACCTGCTCCTCCTCTCCTCGATGCGCACCCCGCCGCAGATCCCCCGCGGCGACCGCCTCGGCTTCCACGCCGAGCTCGGCTCCGGCCGCCACTCCCCGCGCGTCACCTTGCCCTCGGGACAGATCGTCCGCACCCGCCGCAGCGCCCTCGGCGGCGCCGAGCTCCGCGTCCTCACCGGCGCCGACCCCGGCCCCGCCCGCTTCGCCGCCTGGCAGCGCCTCGCCGCCGAGCGCGGCTGGCCCCCGCTCGTCCTCGTCCACCGCGACGACGAGCCGCCCCTGCTCGTCCCGCGCGACGCCCCCCTGGCCGTCGAGGCCATGTCCGAGGGCGCCGCCGCCTGCCACTGCCTCACCGTGGAGGAATTCGCCGATGACGCCTGCGTCCCAGGACCCGACGGCCCCCGCGTCGTCGAGCTCTCCCTGCCCTTTGTGCGCCCCCGCCTCCTCGCCCTCCTCCGCGCCGCGCTGGCTGCAGCTGAACCTGACGCTCGCCCCGCCTGAGGGCCCCTGGCGCCCCGCCGAGCTACGCCTCACCGCCCGCCTCGACGCCGCTCGCCCCGCCCTCGCCGCCGCCGGCGCCCCCTGGATGTGGTTCCTGCGCAAGCCCCCCGGCCTGCGCCTGCGCCTCGGCGGGCCCCTCGGCCCCGCGCTGCTCCCTGTCCTGGAGGACATCCTCGGCGCCGCCCGCGACGCCGGCGAGCTCGCGGGGTGGTTCCCGAGCGCCTACGAGCCCGAGACCTACACCTTCGGCGGCCCCGCCGCGATCGAGGCCGTCCACCGCTACCACGACGCCGACACCCGCCTCTACGCCGCGCACCAGCGCCTGCTCGCGGCCCAGCGCGGCCGCCTCTCGCCGGTCGCGCTCTGCCTCGCGGTCCTCGGCGACCTCTTCGAGCGCGCCACCGGCGACGCCGACGAGGCCTGGGACGTGTGGTGCAACCTCGAGAAGAACTACGCCGACATCGCCGCCGCGCCGGCCGATCTCCCGCCCTTCTCCCTCGCCGCCGCGCGCGCCGGCGCCGGCGAGGACGACCAGGCGCTGCTCGCCGGCTACGCGGACGCGAACGCCCGCCTCGCCGCCGACCTCGACGCCCTCTGGCGCCGCGGCGCGCTCCTGTGGGGCCGCCGCGCGATCCTCCCGCCCCTCGCGGCCTTCGTCTTCAACCGCCACGCCCTCCCTGGCCCGACGATCGCCGCGATCGTCCGCGGCGTGATCCGCCAGCGCAGCCCGAAGCGCAACATGATCGGCGCCGAGCCCGACCCGCCGCCGACCTGACGCCCCTCTCCCCGCGAGCGCCCTCCTCCCGCGATGACCCGACCCGCCGCTCCTCGCCCCCGCGCCCGCCGCCCGCCGCACCCCGCCCCCACGCTCTGACCCGCCCCGCGCCCGCCGACCTGACGCCCCTCTCCCCGCGAGCGCCCTCCTCCCGCGATGACCCGAC
>CAZMML010000626.1:0-3309 GCA_964567335.1 uncultured Nannocystis sp.
GGGATCAGCGTGAAGCCGGCGCCGCCCGGTCTCGCCGGGGAGGTTCTCCGGCCCCCGCGTGGCTCGGCGAGGGATCGCGACGGGCCGGTGTCGGCGCTCGCTAGTTCTCGACGCAGTAGAAGTGGTGCTTGGCGTCGCAGGGGGCGGTCATGCCGTTGTCGGTCCAGGCGACGTCGGTGGCGTCTGTGGATCCGAGGCGGCCGGAGTTCACCTTCATGTTGCTGTTCCACTTGCTGCAGTGGTCTGTGAGGGTGTTGGCCGCGCCGGTGACGTCGGTGGAGGTCCAGGCGGTGGCGGGCGGCGGCGGCGGGCCGCCGGTCTCGGTGACCTGGATCGCGCTCATCAGGACGCCTGAGGTGAGGCCGGTCCAGCCCTTGGCGACGAGGGTCGGCGGGTCGGTCGGGAGGACGTACCAGCCGTCGAAGGTCTGGTTGGTGTAGCGAGCGGTGAATGCGCTCCCGTTGTCGCTGAGCCAGGCGGTCCAGCTCGCGCCCGGGGCGCCGATGTCGTTCGGTCCGGCGATGGAGGCGCAGAGGCCGTCGACGCTGATCGTGCTGCCGCGCTTGCCGTCGTAGGTGGTGGAGGTGACGAAGACGTAGCGGCGCGGGACCTCCTGGCAAGCGACGCAGAGGTCGTCGTTGTCGGGGGTGCCGTCGTCGCACTTCTCGCCCTCGGCGTCCTGGACCGCGCCGTCGCCGCAGCGGAGGCCGGGCTGGCACATGGAATTGCAGGAGTCCGGCCCGTAGGCGGTGTCGCTATTCTGGGCGCCCTGGTCGCAGGCCTCGGTCCCGGCCTGCACGAAGCCGTCGCCGCAGCGGGCGGCCTCACACGCGCTCGTGCAAGCGTCGGTGTCGTCCTGGTTGCCGTCGTCGCAGGCCTCCTGTCCGGCGCGGACGATGCCATCGCCACATTCGGCGTTCTGGCACGAGTTGGTGCAATCGTCGGTGTCGGTTTGGTTGCCGTCGTCGCACTCCTCGTCGGGGTCGACGACGCCGTCGCCGCAATTGGGGGGCGGCGCGGTGGTGCTCGTCGTGCTCCCGCTGCTCGATCCCGTCGAGGGGTCGCTCGTGCTCGTCGTCGGACCCGCGCTCGTCACGTCAGTGGTGGGATCGGCGCTGCTGCTCGACTCTGAGCCGCTGGACGCCTGCGGGAAGTCCGGGCCCGAGCCGGGGCAGGACGCGAGCGTGAGCGCGAGCAGGGCGGCGGGGCGTGCGAGGGCGGAGTGAGGGCTCACCAAAGCAGGATACCGGAGAAGGGGGCGCCGCGACAAGCCGCGGCGAGGGCGGACGGGGCCGCGGGGCTGGGCAAGGCGGACGCGGGGCGGGTATACTCGGGCCCCTGGCGCTTCCACAGGTCCCCGATGCTCCCACTCGGCTCATGGCTCATCCCTCTCGTGCTCGTCTCGGCGTCGGCGCACCTGCAAGCGGCGGAATCGTCGGGCGCCGTCAGCACGGCGCCGCGAGGGTCGAAGGAGGAGCGGATGGCCAAGGCGGCGGAGAGCTACGAGAAGCAGCGCTTCGACGCGGCCGCGCTCGAATTCGAGGGGCTCTGGCGAGAATTCAAGGACCCGCGCTTTCTCTTTAATGCAGCGGTGAGCCGGGTCGCGGCGCGTCACCACGCGCACGCCGTGGCCTACCTCAACGAGTACCTCGCGGGTCCGGGGCTGACGCCCGAGGACCGGGCCGAGGCCGAGGCGCAGCGGGCCGCGTCGCTGCGCGAGACGACCTCGGTGATGGTGCAGATCGACGCGCCGCCCGAGCTCGGGGCGATCGAGTTCACGGTGCAGCACGTGCCCGCGCTGGCCTCGGACATCCGCCCGCCGCTGGTCTTCCAGGCCGCGGGCGAGGGGACGCAGCGCGCGCGCGGCGTGGACCTCGACGCGGGCGAGTGGAAGGTGAAGGTGCAGGCGCCTGGGTTCGAGGCCGCAGAGCAGACGGCGATCGTCGCCGCGGGGCAGCCGCTGACGGTGCGGCTCGCGCTGCGTCCCGCGCCGGCGGCGTCCTCGGGCCCGGGCGAGGTGCCGGCGCCCGTCGCCGGGCTCCCGGAGGGGGTGCGGCGCAGCTTCGTGCGCGCGGGGGCGGCGGGCGGCGGGGCGCTGGCGTTGGGCGGGATCGGGGTGCTGGTCGCGGGGCAGTTGGGCTTCGGTCGAGTGTTCCGTCAGACTCCGGACGTGTGTCGACCCGAGGAGGTCGACTGCCGCGGCGATCTGGCCGGCAAGGCGCTGCTGCGGAGCGTAGGGGCGGGGCTGCTCGGGGTGGGGGTCGGGGTCATGGCGAGCGGGCTCTCGGGGCTGTCAGGCCAGCGCAAGAAGGTGTGGCTGGCAGAGGCGGCGGTCGGCGGCGTGGCCGCGATCGGGGGCGCCGTGTGGACGGTGGTGGCGGTGGGGCGGGTGTCGACGGGGAACTCGCGCCTCGACGTCGGCTGGGACGACGCGGCCAACCAGGAGGCGGTGAAGCGGAGCGCGGGCGGATACACGGCGGCTTCCGCGGTCCTCGGGCTCGGGGCCGGACTCGCGGTCGGCGGGTTCACCGGGTTGCTGCTCGAGCGGGCCTACGCGAAGGGGACGCCGAGGGCGGCGGCGTGGCGCAGGCGCGGACTCGCGGCCTCGGGCGCGGCGGCGCCAGGCTGGGCCGGGGTGAGCGTCTCGGGACGCTTCTAGGCCCGGCTGGGCCGACCAGCCGCCCCGCCGCAGTGAGCAGATCCCCGAGGCGCGGATGTCGCGTGGGCGGCTGGGTTCGCCCGGGAGGTGTGATTTTGTGCGCTTATGTGTGATACTACGGGGCTAGGTAAAATTATCGATTCTGCGTGAAAACGAGCCCCTGCTGAAAGAATGAAGCCAGGGGCGAGGAGAAGATACCCACGTATGGCGTGGCGATGATCGGGAGGTTAACGGCGTTCTATTCCGTCCTGCCCCCTGGCGGCCGAGCGCGGGATCGCATAGGTTTAAGATCACCCCTCCGCGCTCTCGGTAAGGTCCCGGTGTCTGATTTTACACTCCTACCACCGTTCAATCCCTCTACGGAGAGGATTGACATCAGCTCGGATGAACTCTCTACCTTCAATCGGAACAGTGTTCATCGCCCCATTCTGGGGGATCTCTCCCCGGGCACCGTGCTCGGGGACCAGTACGAGGTGATTCGCCGGCTCGGCGCGGGGGGGATGTCAACCGTATTCCTCGCCAAGAACCTGAGTATCGACGTCCTTGTGGCGATCAAGCTGCTTCGACCGCATGGGGACGGCACTTCGATGGCCCGGTGTCTGCGCGAGGCGAAGGCACTGTCGAGCATTCCGAGCAAATACGTGGTTCGA
>CAZMML010000627.1:0-3307 GCA_964567335.1 uncultured Nannocystis sp.
ACACGGTGATCTCGCCCAACGAGATGACCGCGGACCCGATCTTCCACCTGAACCCCGACCTCCCGGACATCCCGAACAACCTCACGGCGCAGAACTACGTGCTCTGCGACGGCAACAGCGTGGTGACGATGCCGGACGGCCGCGAGGTGTTCGTCCCCAACGGGGGGCCCTGGCCCGACATCATGGCGCCCTGGTGGAGCGAGCAGATCGAGGAGGTCGCGCTCAAGGGCAAGCCGATGTACATCGTGAACAACACCGCGGCGATCAACGCCCGGATCGAGGAGTGGAACCTGGCTCACGGCTGGCCGCGGCCCGCGGGCGGAGGCACCACCAGCGGCGGGACTGGGTCCTCGAGCGACACCGGATCGAGCAGCGCGGGCGAGTCGGGCGGCGAGGGCGGCTGCAATTGCGACAGTCAGGGCGGTGGCGCTGGGGCGATCTGGCTCGGCGCGGCCCTCGGGCTGCTCGGCCGGCGGCGGCGCGGGTCGCTGGCGCGGTAGGCCCGGAGCGTGTAAGGATCGGGCGAGCTCCGCCCCCTCGGAGCGAACTTGGCGGACTAGACGACGGAGAGACGTAATGAAGAGCATGACTTGGAAGAAGACGATCGTTCTCGGCTCGGCGCTCTGTGCGGCGGCGGTCGCGGCGGCGCCGCGCGCGGCCGAGGCGTGCGGCGGCAACTTCTGTAGCGGCTCCGGTCCCCTGGCGGTGAACCAGGACTCGGAGAACGTGCTCTTCGTGCTCGGGGACAACGAGATCGAGGCGCATATCCAGATCAGCATCGACCCGAACACCGAGGCGCCGAGCTTCGCGTGGCTGATCCCGGTCGCGTCGCTCCCGGAGTTCGAGGTCGGCTCCCAGCCGCTCTTCACCGCGCTCCTCAACGGCTCGGTGCCGCGCTACGGCCTCACGACCGTGTTCGAGAGCTGCGGCGAGGGCGGGGTGTCCGGGGGTCTCTCCAGCAGCGGCGGACCCGGCCTCAGCACCGGGGGGACCGACGCCGGCGGTGACACCGGCGGCGAGGATCCGGGCCCGCAGATCCTCAAGAAGGTCACCGTCGGGGCCTTCGAGGTCGTCGTCCTGACGGACAAGACGATCGCGCCGATCAAGACGTGGCTGCTCGACAACGGCTTCCAGTGGGTCGACTCCGCCGACGCGGTGATGCAGCAATACCTCGACGAGGGCAACCTGATCGCGGCCTTCAAGCTGGCGACCGGCGCGGACGCGGGCGACATCCACCCGATCGTGCTGCGCTACGCGTCGACCGAGACCTGCTTCCCGC
Source organism: uncultured Nannocystis sp. (assembly GCA_964567335.1). Lineage (GTDB taxonomy): Bacteria > Myxococcota_A > Polyangia > Nannocystales > Nannocystaceae > Nannocystis. The sequence continues at coordinate 1,280 of CAZMML010000627.1, forward strand.
TGCGGCTGACGCAGATCGCCGCGGTCGAGGACATGGACATCCGGGTCTTCCTGCTCGCCAAGCACCGCGCGGCGCCGACGAACTACCGCCACGTGCTCGTCAACCCGCTCAAGATCGACTGGCTGCAGCAGGCCGCGAACTACAAGGAAGTGATCAAGAACGCGATCGACGAGCTGATGGCCGACGGCCTCGCGTTCGTGACCGAGTACGCCGGGACCAGCACGGTGACGGACCCCTTCGAGGGGTCGATCATCAGCCCCTCCTGGGACGAGTCGGAGTTCGCCGGGCTCGACCCGATCAGCGTGATCAACGTGCTCAACACCCAGGGCCTGACGAGCTGCTGGGACGAGTTCAGCTGCTCCTACAACCACCCGCTGATCCTCGGGCTGCTGCAGGAGTACCTGCCGGCGCCCCAGGGGGTGTCGGAGGAGCTCTTCTACTCGAACCTCGGGAACTACGCGGGGCAGATCGACGCGATGAAGTGGGGCGACGGGACGGAGTTCGCCAAGGCGATGGCCGACCGCATCATCCTCCCCGGCATCCACGCGCAGGACCTGCTCGACACCTGGCCCTACCTGACCCGCATGTACACGGTGATCTCGCCCAACGAGATGACCGCGGACCCGATCTTCCACCTGAACCCGGATCTGCCGGACGTCGCCAGCCTGCAGATGGCGCAGAACTACGTGCTGTGCGACGGGAACAGCGTGGTGACGCTGCCGGACGGGCGCCAGGTGTTCGTGCCGAACGGCTCCCCCTGGCCGGATCTGATGGCGCCCTGGTGGACCGAGCAGATCGAGGAGGTCGCGCTGAAGGGCAAGCCGATGCACCTCGTGAACAACACCGCGGCGATCAACACCCGGATCCAGGAGTGGAACCTGGCCCACAACTGGCCGCGTCCGCCGGCCAGCGGCGCGAGCGCGGGCGAGAGCGCGGGCGAGTCGGCGGGTGAGACGAGCGGCGAGGACATGGACGCCGGCTGCAACTGCGACAGCCAGGGCGGCCCGCAGGGCGTGCTCTGGTTCGGGGCCTTCAGCCTGAGCCTGCTGGCGCTCCGTCGCCGCCGCTGAGCGCGGTGCCGCGGGCGGGCGGAGCTCCGCCCGTCCGCTCACCCGATCGGCATGTTCGCGACCCGGTGCACGAGCCAGAAGAGGTTGGCGGCGTGGCGCTCGGGCAGCTCGCGGCGCACCGCGCCGAGGCTGTTGCAGAGGGTCTCGAGGCCGCGATCGAGCGCGTGGGCCTTGCGCGCCTGGACGAGCTGGGCGACGCCGATCGGCTGCCAACTCGTGCCCCAGGGGATCTGCCAGCTGAGGAAGCGGTCGCCCGCGGCGAAGACCTGCGAGACGTTGCGGTCGAGGACGGTGAGCGCTTCGTCCCGCAGGATGTCCCTGCCGCGCAGGCGCTGCTTGCCCGGGTTCACGTCGTCGATCGCCATCAGCACGAGTCGCGCCTGCTGGCAGGCGTCGAGCGCGGCGCGCTGGCGACCCTCGAGCGGGAGGCCGGCGTGGGAGAAGAGGTCGACGACCCGGATCCCCTGGCCGTCGCGGTAGCCGTAGAGGAAGAAGCTGTAGAAGGCGGTGCGCAGCTCGGGGTTCTGCTTCTCGTCCGGGGTGGCGGCGCCGAAGAAGCCCGTCATGAGCTGGTTCATGAGCGCCTGCAGGCGCCGCGACGCGAAGCTGGCCAGCATGCTCTCGACGCGTTCGAAGTCGGCGCGCTCGTAGCGGCCGAACTTCGGCGTCGACTGCCGGGCCTCGGGGGCCGGCCGGTCCGCGGCGGCGCGCGCGGCGGCCTCGCGCTTCGCCTCGAGCACCTGCTGCTCCGGGGTGACGAAGGGGCCGGTGCCGCGCCGCTTGCGTCGCGAGTTGGGGGCCTTGTCGGGGCTCGAGCTGTCGTTCATCGGCGGGTCTCAGCCGCAGTCGCGGCGGGGGAGGGGGATCGTGAAGCTGACGTTCGGGGCGGCGGGTTCGGGGACGTCGGCGTTGCTGAAACAAGGGACATCCGAGCCGGCCTTGAAGGCCTCGACCTGCA
>CAZMML010000628.1:0-3304 GCA_964567335.1 uncultured Nannocystis sp.
GCGCTCGAGCGCGCGGCGGCCTACCCGGCGCTCGCGCAGCGCGCGCGCGCGCTCGCCGAGGCCGCGGCGGACCTCGAGGCCAGCCTCGAGGAGGACCCCGGGATCCTCGCGGAGGGGATGCGCAAGCTCGCCGAGGCGCTGCAGCAGGAGGACATCACGCAGCCGGCCGGCGAGGCGCTGGCCCGCGGCGACGGTGACCAGGCCGAGAAGGCGCTGGGCGACGCGGAGGCGGAGGCGGAGGCGGACGGGGAGTCCGAGCGCCAGCTCGATCGCGCGATGGCGCAGGCCGAGCGCGCGCTCGGCAAGGCGGCCGGCGAGAACACCGACACGGCGGCCCAACTCGCCGAGGCCGAGCGGCGTCTGAAGCGCCAGCAGCAGCAGCCGGCCGCGGATCCGGAGGAGCAGGAGCGGCGCCTGAAGAAGCAGAAGGACCGCGTCGAGGAGCTGCGCCGCCAGCACGAGCGCGAGAAGGCGGCGCAGCGCAAGCTCGAGCAGCTCCGCCGCGACGCGAGCGAGGCGCAGCAGGGGAAGGGCTCGGAGCAGAAGAAGCGGGCGCTCGAGCGGCTGCGCCGGGGCGCCGGCGACGCCGCGCGCAAGTCCTCGGCGGCGCGCCGGCTCGGCCAGGCGCGCGACGACCTCGAGGAGGCGAAGAGCTTCATGCGCCGCGCCGGGGCGGGCGGCGAGCAGGATCAGAAGCGCCGGCAGCAGATGCAGAAGTTCGCCAAGGCGGCGAAGGGCAAGCGCGGCGACAAGAACCAGGGCCCGACGCTGCTGGTCGAGGGCGAGCTCGGCGACGGCGAGCCGGACGCGTTCATGGAGGGCGAGGGCGACGACGGGATGGAGAGCGGCGACGGCGGTGACCCGCAGGACAGCGGCGGCGACGGCGAGGACAGCGGCGGACAGTCCGACAGCCAGAGCCAGGGCCAGGGCCGCGGCGACGGGATCGGCGAGGGCTCGGTCGACCCGCTCGCGGACCCGAGCGGGATGAAGACCCGGCCCAAGGACGTCCGCGTCAACCCGCGCCAGGGCAAGGGCGCGACCAAGGCCGAGATCATCCGCACCGCCAGCCAGGAGGGCTTCGCGTCGGAGTCGTACCGCGACACGTACCGCGACTACCGCTCCTTCGCCCAGTCGAGCCTCGACAACGAGGCGCTCCCGGCCGAGCAGCGGCGCCGGGTCAAGCGCTACTTCCAGCTGATCCAGCCGCGCCGCTGAGCGTCGCGCGGGCTCAGAGGTCGCTGTCGAGGAAGCCGGGCAGGCACAGCGAGAGGGCGTTCCCCTCGGCGCCGGCGAAGAAGCAGTGGAGCCGGGCGCAGAAGTCCGGCGGAGCGAGGCAGCCCTGGGAGCGTGTCGGCTCGGAGCGTCACTCGGGCTCGTCCAGGCCGCGCAGCCACGCCGCGTACTCGGTGCTCGCGCCGATCGAGAGGCGTTGGCGTCGCTGCCGGGCGGCGGCCGCGTCGCCGAGCTCGTCGAGCAGGCGCGGCGCGAGGCGGGCGAGCGGGTGCTCCGGGTCGGTCGCGCGGGCGATCAGCGCGAGCGCGCGATGCCTCCGCGGCTCGTCGAGGTGACCGGCGCGGCGCACGTAGCGGGCCATCACACACGCGAGGAGCTCGAACTGGACGCCGGCCCCCGGTACGGCCGTCTCGAGGGCCAAGTCGAGCGCCTCCTGGTACGCGGGGCCGGGGGGCGCCTCGATCGCGCCGTTCTTGCGGTCGGCGAGGATCATCACCTGGAGGCCGTCGAGGAGGCGGGCGTAGGTCGGCAGCAGGTCGGCGCGGATCGGGGCGTACCAGCGCGGGGGGGTGACGCGGCGGGCCAGCCCGCGCGCGACCAACCAGGCGACGAGGGTCTCGACGACCTCGTCGAGGGGCCCGCTGAAGGTGCGCTCGGCGGGGTCGTCGGGGCGGCGGGCCCGCAGGGTGATCCCGTCGCGGGCGAAGTCGCGGCCGCCCTCGCCCCACACCGCGATCGCCGGCGTCTCGAGCGAGCGCAGGAAGGGGTTGATCGTCTCGTAGGTGAGGCTGCCGGAGCGGACCTCGACGACTCTTCGCCGCTGCGTGTCGACCCACACCACGCTGCTCGCGGTGATGTCGGTGGTAAACCAGAGCGCCTCGCAGATCAGGTGCGCGGCCGCGTCGACGAGCGCGTCGCGGTCAGGGTCGCCGCGCTCGGCGTGGAGGTCGAGGAGGTCGATCACCATCAGGGGGGCGAGCCCGGCGCCGCGCGGCGGGAGCAGCCACGCGTCCGCCTTCTTGAGCCCGAAGGTCCACAGCGGCCCCTCGAGGCGTCCGCCGGTGCCCTCGACGGCCGGCGCGTCGGCGTCGCCCGCGGGCGCGGGGGTTGCGGGCGAGCTCCCCGCGGCCCCGGGCTCGGCGTCGAAGTCGATCGTCCAGTTGTGCTCGGGATCCTGGGGGTCGTAGTCGATCGCGATCTGCTTGCCAGGCTGGATCCGAGGGATCTCGAGCAGGTCGACGATCCGCTCGAACTTGAGCTCGACCTCGCGGCCGTCGAGCAGGCGCGCGTCGATCTGGAAGCGGATCTCGGGCTGGTCGTTGATCGAGAGGCCGGTGCGTTCGATCGAGACGATCGTGCCGATGACCCGCGCGCTCCGGGCCGCCCGCCGATGGGCCGCGACCTCGCGCTCGAGCGCCTCATCGCGCAGCCGGCCCCGCTGGGCGCGGTAGACGAGGATCGGCGTGAGCACGAAGACCGCCGCAACAATGGCCAGGCCGAGGTCACTCGTCGATATCATCGCCGCGGCGCCATGGTAACATCTCAGGTCCGCGACCATGGGCCTGAATTCGGAGCTGACCGGGGGTTTGCTGGCGATAGGGCCGGAGCCGGTCGCGTTCTTCGCGATCGGTGAGAACGCGGTCGGGGTCATCGCGCTCGGGAACACGGCGACGGGGGTGGTGGCGATCGGCACGATCGCGCGCGGCGTGGTTGCGATCGGGGCCTGCTCGGTCGGCTTCGTCTCGGTGTCCGTGGGCGCGGGCATCGGCGCGATCACGTGGGGCTGCGGCGTGATGATCGGCGGGCTTGTCCGCGGGGTCGGGCTCGCCTTCGGCCTCGATGTCCGCGTCGTCGGGAGCGACGACACCGACGTCTCGGACCGGCTCGGGAGCGCCGGGTGGTGGGTCCTCCGCTACGTATACGCCGCGATCATCGCGGCCCTGCTCTTCTTCGCCTGGGGCCTCGGCGAAGACTTCGCGGACCAGATGCCCTCGAGCTCGACCCCGAACAGCGACGACTAGTGCCGCCGCCGGTACGTATCGATCCGAATTTGGCGCGAATTTGCGCCTGT
>CAZMML010000629.1:0-3304 GCA_964567335.1 uncultured Nannocystis sp.
GACGAGCATGTAGCGCTGCCCGAAGACCTCGATCTTCGCCTGCTCGGGGATGTCGCGGCGCTCCGCGAAGAAGCGGCTGACGTACTCCTGAGCCTGCTCAAAGAGGGGCTCGAAGGGCGGCGGCACGCGGACGGTCTTCAACACGCTGCGCGACTATACGCACCAGAAATCCCGGCGGGCAAGCGTCCTCGCGCGGCCCCACCCCCTGCCAAGGCCGACCCGACGGCGCGCGCAGCACGCGGCCGGCCGAGGTGGCCGCTCGTCACCCGGCGAGCGCGGCCGCCATCTCGCGGGCGCTGGAGAAGCGCCGTGCAGGGTCCTTCGCGCAGGCCCGGGCGAAGATCTGGTCGATCCTGTCCGCAAGGTCAGGCGAAGCCTCCGGGCCGAGGCGCGCGCTCGGCGGCGGGGGCACGTGCTCGCGCTGGGCGGCCAGGAGGGTCGCCAGCGGGGCGGAGGCGAGCTCCTCGAAGGGCAGGACGCCGGTGGCGAGCTCGTAGAGGCTGACCCCGGCGGCGTAGATGTCAGCGCGCGGATCGATGCGGGCGCCGGCCCGGGTCTGCTCCGGCGCCATGTAGTTCGGATCGCCGCAGAGCGGCTCGGCGCGCCGCGGCGGGCACCCCTCGTCCAGGGCGACCCCGAGGTCGAGGAGCTTGGTCGTCAGGAAGCGGGTGTTCGGGTCCCGGGTGACGAACATGTTGGCGGGCTTCACGTCGCGGTGGACGATCCCGCAGTCGTGGCAGTACTGCAGCGCCGCGAGGATCTGCGAGAGGCTGCGGACGAGCGCCGGCCAGGGGATCGCCTGGCCGCGGGCCCGCGTCGCGTCGAGGAGGCGCAGCAGATCGGTGCCCGGCAGGTACTCCATCGCCATCCACTCGGCGACGCCGTCGTCCGCGGTGCCCATGTCGTACACCCGCACGAGGCCGGGGTGCAGCAGGCGCGCGCCGAGGATCGCCTCGCGCCGGAAGCGGCGCTGCTCCTGGGCCGGGATCTCGGGCCGCATCACCTTCAGGGCCACGTAGCGCTCGAGCAGCGCGTCGTAGGCCTGGTAGATCTTGCCCATCCCGCCCGCGCCGATCAGGCGCAGGACGGTGTAGCGCTCCAGGTGCTCGAGCGGGCTGTCGACTTCGACTTGCACCTCGATGACATCCCCGCCGGGGAGGTGGTGGCCGAGGTCGGCCAGGGTCGGGCGCGGTGCGGCCGAGAGGTGCACGGGGGGGGAGGGTACGCGCGCCTCGCCGCTCGGCCAAAAAACCGGCGAAAGCGCGCGGGAGATGAGGAATATGGTCTCTCGGTCATGTTTTATCGGCTATGTCCTGCGGCGCGTCGGGCGGCCGCGCCGCGCGCTCCGGGGCGCGGGCGCTTCCGCACCCGCGCGGATCTCGGGCGGCGCGGCTTCGCGGCGCGGCTTCGCGGCGCTGACACGGGGCCGACCAGCCTTGACACGCTCGGGGCCGAGTCGTGATCCTGAACGCGCTTGGTCGGGGGCAGCACGACACGGTTCCTCAACGAGGCCCACCAGCGCGTGGGGCGGTGGCTCAGGAACAAGTGGCACCTCGACAGCCTGATCGCGGTCGGGGGGATGGCGGCGGTGTACGCCGCGACCCACCGCAACGGCAACCGGGCGGCGATCAAGCTCCTGCACGCCCTCTTCCTGCGCAACGAGCAGGCCCGGCGCCGCTTCCTGCGCGAGGGCTACGCGGCGAACAGCGTCGGTCACCGCAACGCCGTGCTCGTCCTGGATGACGACGTCACCGAGGACGGCGACGTCTATCTGGTGATGGAGCTGCTCGAGGGCGAGTCCTTGGAGCAGCGGCTCGAGCGGCTGGGGATCCTGGACCCCAACGAAGTGCTCCAGATGACCGACGCCCTGCTCGAGGTGCTCGGGTGCGCCCACACGAAGGGCATCCTCCACCGCGACATCAAGCCCGCCAACATCTACCTCTGCCGCGACGGCAGCGTGAAGCTGCTGGACTTCGGCCTCGCCCGCGTGCGTGAGTTGTCGGCCGAGGCGCTGGACCAGAGCGACGGGATCGTCTTCGGAACGGTCTCCTATATCGCGCCGGAGCAGGCCCGCGCCGACAACGAGCACCTCGATGCGCGCAGCGACCTGTGGTCGATCGCGGCGACCATGTTCCGGGCCCTCGCCGGTGAGACGGTCCACCCGGCCGTGGGCCCGGTCGTCGAGCGGCTGCTCGCGGTGGCGCGCAAGCCGCCGCGCTCGCTGGCGACGATGCGCCCGGACCTGCCGCGCCCGCTGATCGAGCTGGTCGATCGGGCCCTGGCCTTCGAGCCAGACAACCGCTGGCCCAGCGCGAACGTCATGCGGGTGGTCGTGCAGGACGTGATGGCGCAGATGCGCGAGCGCGACGCGGAGCCGTCGTCGCGCGCCGCCGCCGCGGTCCGTCCGCGCGACGCGGCCGCGACGGAGCCGGCGAAGCCGGCGCCGCGGCTGAGCGGCCCCTTCGAGCCCGAGGTAGAGGTCGAGGAGGGCCTCAACGAGGCCCTCCGCGCCACGGCGCTCTCGGCCGGCGGGGGGCCTGGGGGCGGCTTCGCGGGGGAGATGAAGCCGCGCGCCCGCACCAAGACCCTGTTGACGAAGGAGGGGCGCGCCGAGCTGCGCCGGATCCTCGACGAGCGGCGCGTCCAGCTCGGGATCCCCACGCGGCCCGAACCCGAGCTGGACATCGCGGTCGAGCCGGAGCCGGAGCGGGCGCCGGCCCCGCACGCGCCCGCTCCGCAAGCGCCGGCCCCGCAAGCGCCGGCCTCCTCACGCCGCGCCGAGCCCGAGGTGGCGCCCTCGGCCGGCGACTCTTTCTTCCACACCGAGATCGTCACCGAGGACGAGACCGACGTCGACACCGACGTCGACACCGACGTCGACACCGACGACGAGGGCCAGGTCGAGACCGAGGTCGAGACCGACGACCGAGGCCCGGTCGACACGGATGAGACGGAGGTCGACACGGACGAGACGGAGGTCGACACGGACGAGACGGAGGTCGACACGGACGAGACCGAGGTCGAGGAGGTCGAGACGGAGGTCGAGGTCGAGCGCGACGAGGCGGACTTCTCGGACCTCGACGACGACACCAAGGTCCGGCGCCGTCCGAGCCAGGACACGGTCATCTCCGGGCCGCGCTCCTCGCCGGTGCGGATCGAGGCGAGCGCGGCGCCGCGGCCGGTCACCTCGCGCGAGCCCTCGCCCCTGCCGGTCCGAGCGCCGGGGGCGGATCGTACGCCCTCGCCGGCGCCGACGAAGCCAGCGGCGGGGCTCTTCAGCGCGCCGGGCAGGCCGGTCGCGGCG